>JALQTG010000064.1 GCA_023264075.1 Crocinitomicaceae bacterium | reverse complement strand
GAAATCGTCGGGTGCGATAATTTTCCCGGCGAATGAAAAACAAACAACACCTTTCGGGTGCATCGCTATTTCTGAAGAAAAACTCACGAGTTGGATTCTTCTTTTTTATCGTTTCGAACCCCATAAAAATAAAGTGAATGGTGTTGAATTTTTACGCCGAAAACTTCTTCTATGGTCGCTTTGATGTTTTGAATTCGTGGATCACAAAATTCAATTAATTCTCCCGTATCTGTACAAATCATGTGGTCATGTTGCTTGTAGCCGTGTGCTTTTTCGAATTGAGCAATATTTTTTCCAAACTGATGCTTTCTTACGAGGTTGCAGGCTAGGAGCAGCTCTATGGTGTTGTATAGCGTAGCGCGAGACACACGATAGTTTTGATTCTTCATTTTTATATAAAGCGACTCGATATCAAAATGACCTTCGTAATTGTAGATTTCTTCGAGTATAGCAAACCGCTCTGGAGTCTTTCTATGTCCGTTTTTTTCAAGGTAGGCCGAAAAGATATTCTTGACCGTTTCCTGTACGTTTTCCATACCGTTTAAGTATTAAGAGACAAAAATAATGTTTTTAATGAATTGATATGAAAACCGAGGTCAAGATTTGTGGAAAGTTTTGAACGTGTGTGTATAAGTTTTTCGAAGACACCCGATCAGTACTAAGATCTTCTCGATTTTTTCGGAGCTTCTCAGCAAAAATACCGTATATTTGAGTTGAATAACGAGGCTATGCGTATTTTATTTATGGTGATTTCCGTTGCAGCGATTTTTACGTTTTGTCGTAAGAAGGAGTTGACATTTACAATAAACGGGGTGGTCAGTGATTTGACCTTCAGTGGAGTATCCTCAGGAGTGCAAGTTAAGTTGTTTGTAACGCCTCTTGGGGAATCGGAAGACTTGGTGAAAACTGCTACGACAGGTTCAGATGGAGTCTTTGAGTTTGTTATCGACCGAGAGCGTATTGAGAAAGTGCGTTTGACGTATCAAAAGACCAACTATTTTCAAGAAGAGCGGGTCATCTTTTTTTCCGACTTACAAGTCAATGAAGATAATGACGCAAGCCAATCCATGATCGCTAAATCCTGGGTGCGTTTTCAGATTTTTAATCAGGCTCCTGCATCGGCTTCAGATGAATTTAAATTATTTAAGTATCGCGGAAAAGAAGATTGTGCTGAATGTTGCCCAATAGGGAATTCCTACTACTACGGTGCCGTTGACACAGCAGTGGTTTGTCCGAACGGCGCGAATTCATATACGAGTTACTATTATTGGGTGACGAATACACAGATTTACGGGCAGGACAGCGTTTATACAACACCTTTTGATACGGTGACCGTTAATTTTGTATACTAGAGTTTCCTTTCACCCTTGCGCGTAATCCTGTTTTTCCCAAAATATCTTAATTCGGATTGGAGCTATTTATTTTGATTATATTTGACTAAATAATTTTAAAGAAAAAGCTATGCCAACTTGGGGAATAATTTTAATTGTTGTAGGTGTATTGCTCCTAATTATTGCAGGAATTTACAACTCACTTGTTACATTGCGTAATAACAGAGAAAATGCATTTGCGGATATTGATGTTCAATTGAAGCAGCGGCATGATTTAGTGCCACAACTTATGGGTGCCGTAAAAGGTTACATGCAGCATGAGCGTGGGACATTTGAGGCCATCACACAAGCCCGCCAAAAGGCAATTTCGGCTTCTTCGATTAATGACAAAATTGCAGCAGAAACAGAACTGACCACTGCATTGAGTGGATTAAGTATTCAAGTAGAGGCTTATCCTGACTTGAAAGCAAACCAGAACTTCATGCAATTACAGAATGAGCTTTCTGATATTGAAAATAAATTGGCTGCAGTTCGTCGTTTCTTTAACGGTGCTACAAAAGAATTAAATATCGCTGTTCAAAAATTTCCAAATGTACTTTTCGCAGGAATGTTTGGATTCAAGACTGAACCGATGTTTGACCTTGGCGACACGCAGCGTGCTGTGATGGACAAGGCGCCAGAAGTTAAATTCTGATGGGATTTTAAGATGTTACGACGGACATTAAAGTTCGGGAAATCAAAATAATAATAGTTAAAGGCATCTGACTCGTTAGATGCCTTTTTAAAATTTATCTAAATGAAGTACGTAGGTATTCAACAACAAATAAGCTCCAACAATAGAAAGTCTCTAGTGCTGTTAATGGCTTTTCCGCTCCTTGTTCTAGCCGCGACTTTTGCCGTTGTGTTCTTTTTTAACTTTACAGAAGACGGTCCTCCCACATTCCAAGAAGCTCTTGGGGTTTACCTGCCTACAATCCCTGTGGTTCTTGCTGTTATTGGGATTTGGTTCCTGATTGCTTATTTTGCGAATGCAGCAATGATTAATTCTGCAGCGGGTTCACATACCTTGTCTCGAAAGGAAAATATGCGCGAATATAACCTAATGGAAAATCTGTGTATGAGTATAGGGATGAAGATGCCTATGTTACGGATTATTGAGAGTCCCGCACTTAATGCTTTTGCAAGTGGAATCAATGAAAAGACGTACACGGTAACTCTTACGCGTGGAATTATTGAGAAATTAAATGACGAGGAATTAGAAGGAGTAATAGCGCATGAACTCATGCATATTCGTAATAAGGATGTACGTTTATTGATTATATCCATCATTTTCGTTGGGATATTTTCTTTTATCGTTCAACTTGCTTTTCGTAGTGTCTTGTATGGAGGTATGTCGGGTGGAAACCGTAAAAAAGATGATAATAAGGGAATGATTGTAATTCTGGTGATTGCGGCAGTCGCTTACGTACTTTCTATATTGTTCAAGTTTGCATTAAGTAGGAAGAGAGAGTACTTGGCAGATTCTGGCGCGGCTCAAATGACAAGAAACCCTATGGCGTTGGCGTCGGCGTTACGCAAGATTTCCAATAACCATCATGTTGACGCTGTGAAGTCTGAAGACATCCAACAGATGTTCATCGAAAATGCACCAGAAGATTCGGCTATGGGATTCCTTGGAGGATTAGGAGGGTTGTTTGCTACGCATCCACCAATTGAGAAGCGGATCCAGTTGCTGGAGCAGTTTTAGTGGTAATTAAAGTTCGGCGGTAGGAAACTTAAAGCTATAGCTCGCCAAATACAATTTATTCATCACATCTTTTCACCATTGACGTAGAACTCTTTGAGAATGGGGGTTCCTGTTTTGTCAAATATGATCATTTCTCCATCTACTTTTCCTTGATGATAGGGAATTGTAATGTATACTTTATCCGAATCAGGAGCGGGATAGAATTTTTGACATTTACCGTTGTAGGGCTCGTCGAAGTATAGAAGAATGCTCTCCCCCGCTAGATTTTGGCCAGCTTTAAGGGAATCGCAATGTACAATTTCTTCCTTTCCTATTGATTTTCGAATGAGCTTACCATTTTTGTACAGGTTCATGCTTATGGTGTCGCCGCGCATAGAATACAGCAATTCATGTCCATGAAGTTGACCTTGGAAGAGCTGTTTTTCTTTTAATGTAGTTTCGACATTGGGGTAGTTTTCATAACACACTCCTGTGAAAAGGACGGTGTCCGGATAGTAATGAATATTGTTAGAATCGATATAAATACTGTCACAATGCACGCGTTCTGTGTGTGTGTAAGCATCAAATTCACCCTGTAGGAGACGCTCACGAATTTCTTCTGGGGAGTTAGATGGTCCGCATGATGAAACAACTAGTACCAAAGAACATAAGTAAAGAAAGGTGCGCATAGTTAAATTTTTTGTGCAAATTTAGTGGGATTAACTTCACTCAACGGTATAATAAGTTAAAAATTTCGCAATAGCTCCCATTTTACTTGAAAGAACATACGTTGAAACAAAATCCTTCGAATCAGATGCGAAACAACAAGAAGTCATTATTTTTGATGTATATCTAGAAATATAGACAATGCCTCACATAAAAAATGCCCTTTTACGGTACCGTATTATTGATAAATGTTTGAAGAATGCACAGCGGCCTTATCCGACGAAGGAGGACTTACGGTTTGCATGTGAAGAATCGCTTTATGGGTCCACGCTAGGTGAACATATCTGTGATTCCACGATCGAAAAGGATATGTATGCGATGCGTATGGAGATGGATGCGCCTATCAAATACAGTAAACGGTATGGCGGGTATTATTACAGCGATGAAAATTTCTCTATCAACGAAATTCCACTATCTGAAGATGATATTCAGTCTATTAAGTTTGCCGCTAGTACCCTGGCACAATTTAAAGATGCTGAAATTTTTGAGCAGTTTGGCTTCGCGTTGGATAAAATTATCGATCGAGTTTCGACAGTTGAGGATACGAAAAAGCCGCAGGTTGAAAATAAAGTCCAATTTGAAACGGGGTTGCGCAATGCGGGGAGCGATTATTTATCGCCCCTACTCTCGGCGATTGAGAATAAAAAAGTGGTATATTTTTCCTACGAAAGCTTTGTCTCAGGAGAGAAAAAACCACGAAAGGTAACCCCGCTACTGTTGAAGGAATACAGAAATAGATGGTATGCCATAACGTTCGATATGGTGAAAAGTACGATCATTACCTATGCGCTTGATCGAATTTCTGATTTCGAAACTTCTGAAGAAGATGGTGCCGTGCCACTTAATTTTAACCCAGATATTTATTTCAAACATGCTGTAGGGATCACGGCAAATGAAAATGACCGTCCCGTAAACATTACGTTTAAAGCCACAAATGTAGCGGCAAAATATATTGATTCACAACCGCTTCACGCATCCCAAGAGAAACTGAAAGAAGGGAAAAAGAGAACTGTTTTTAACCTTTTTGCAAACGTTTCTGAAGAACTTATACGAGAGTTACTAAGTTACGCCGATGCCGTTGAGGTGATAGCTCCGGATTCACTGCGCGAAGAAATGAAGAATCGATTGCGCGAAGCCTACGGGCGCTATGCAGATTGATCCATCCCCGAGCGTGGATTGCTGAAGAGGTACATTCTATTTTTAACGACTTCTTGTAATTTATTTATCTTAGCAAAAAAATAGACTATGGTACTGGATTTCTCAATTAAAAATGGTGTAGCGACGATAAAATTCAATCGTCCTGACAAGTTTAATAGCTTTAATCAAGCGCTTGCTTTTGCGGTTCAAAAGGCTTTGGATGATTGTCATACAGATTCAACTGTTCGTGTGGTTGTATTGACAGGGGAAGGCAAGGCATTTTGTGCGGGCCAAGATTTAGCCGAAGCGACGGATCCAAAAGGGCCTCCTTTGAAGTCGATTGTAGGGAAGCATTACAATCCAATCATTGAAAAAATCAGAACTATTGAGAAACCCATTATTGCTGCTGTTAATGGTGTTGCTGCTGGAGCAGGAGCAAACATCGCCTTGGCATGTGATATTGTAATTGCTACGGAAGCGGCTAAGTTTATTCAAGCATTTTCAGCGATTGGTTTAATCCCAGATAGTGGTGGAACTTATTTCTTGCCACGCTTGGTGGGAACGCAAAAAGCACTGGCGCTCATGATGACAGGGGATCGTATAGATGCGCGAGAGGCAGAAAAAATGAATATGATCTACAAAGCTGTTCCTGATGATGAGTTTAGCGAGTTTATTGCCAATTTTTCAGCAAAAATGGCGCAAATGCCAACGAAAGGATTGGTACTTACGAAAAAAGCGGTAAATGCTTCGTTTGACAATTCGTTGACTGAGCAGTTGGAGCTGGAAGAAGAGTTACAAACGATTGCCGGACAAACGTATGACTTTAGAGAAGGAACATCGGCATTTTTAGAAAAGAGAAAACCAGTTTTCAAAGGGGAGTAAGATGAAAGATTTAATCAAAGTAGGAGTTTTAGGTTCCGGGACAATGGGTTCGGGAATTGCGCAAGTAGCCGCACAAGCGGGTCACAGGGTTGTCTTAGTAGATATTAATGCAAAAGCATTAGACAAAGCAAAGAATTCCTTAAATAAAATCATGAAGCGCTTAGTTGAAAAAGGCACATGGACAGAGCATTTTGCGAATGAAGCTTTTGGACGAATAGATTTTTCGGTGGACATGAACGATTTCGCCGGATGCGAAATGATTATCGAAGCGATTGTTGAGAATATCGAAGTGAAACATGCTGTTTTCTCAAAAATGGAGTCGGTTGTTGATGCCCATTGTATTCTTGCGTCCAACACCTCCTCACTTTCAATCGCTTCCATTGGTTCGGTTTTGAAAAACCCAAGTCGCGTAATCGGGGTTCACTTTTTTAACCCTGCACCATTGATGCCTTTGGTGGAAATTATTCCTGCGGTTCAAACCAGCGATGAGGTTACCCAAGTAACACGTGAACTTGTGGACAGTTGGAAGAAAGTAACGGTGCTTGCAAAGGACACGCCGGGCTTTATTGTGAACCGTGTCGCACGTCCGTTCTATGGGGAAGCGTTGCGGATTTACGAAGAAGGTATAGCAGATTTTGCTACCATCGATTGGGCAATGACAGAACTGGGTGGGTTTCGAATGGGGCCCTTCACGTTAATGGATTATATAGGAAATGATGTCAATTATACTGTTACTGAGACTGTCTTTGCAGCTTTCTACTATGATCCGCGTTACCGACCATCCTTTACTCAAAAACGGCACTCTGAAGCTGGATATTTAGGTCGAAAGTCGGGTAGAGGTTACTACAATTATGCTGATGGGGTTGAAATTCCAGAGCCAATAAAGGATATAGCTACCGGAGAGCAAATTAAAGAACGTATCCTAGTAATGTTAATGAATGAAGCGATTGATGCCTTGTTTTTAAACATTGCAAGCAAGGAAGATATCGATTTGGCAATGACTAAAGGTGTAAATTATCCAAAAGGATTACTCCAATGGGCCAATGAGATGGGATTAGCAAATGTATTGACTAAGCTCGAAAACTTATTTCAAGAGTATGGAGAAGATCGTTATCGACCAAGTCCATTACTACGAAGAATGGTGAAGTCAGGTAGTACCTTTTAAAGTTTTACTAATCGGTATGTCCACGTTCCTTCATAGGTGGAGGTTTGGGCATTGATTTTCCGGTTAGTGATTGTAAAGTCATTCATACTAAATTGTATGAGGTGATCGAATTCATAATTGTACACCGAGATGAATAGCTCTTCACTGCAACAGTCATTCAGTAAAATATCCCAGCTCCCCGAATAAGTGCGATTATTGTGTTCAAAGTAGGCAAGTCGATCTTCTTCCAAGCGGAGTGTCGAATTACCATAAACGGAAAGATAGTCCTCTTTGAATAATGCACCATATTCTTTAAGTTGAATCTTTGTGAACTGCCAGTTTCCAGCTAATTTTCTTGCATATTTATCATACGGGTCTTTTGTACAACTCGAAAAGAGTAGGGAAATGGTAAGTAGTAAAGTGACGAGTAGGGCATTTTTCATAATCTCAATGTTTGAATTAACAAGAAATTAACAAAATCAATGCCACACTAAATTGATTTGAAATCTGGAAGGTAAGCAGCTCTAATTTATCAACTTTTTTTCTGCGTCTTTGGCGTAGAAACCTTTTTCCGCAGTGATTTCCTTCCATAGTTGTTTGGCTTCTGACGACCGCCTCAAATTTTCCAATGCCAGCGATTTAAACCAACGTGCTTCCTCGTAAAAATTCCCAAAAGAAATGGAGAATGACTTTTCAAAGCGCTGTATGGCCACATCATATTTTCCAAGGTTGAAATACACAAATCCGCTGTAGAAATTAGCATTCATGTCATCGGGATACTTTTCAAGTATCAATTCAAGTCGAGGTAATGCTTTTTTGTACTTATTTGTTGAAATCAACTCCATTGTTTTATCAATGTATTCAATATATGGAATGTCGACTTTTTCCCATACTAGCTCTTCATTGCTTGATTGTTCCCAATGTTCTTGATTTGCTGGGGTTCCAGAATAGCGAAGGCGTTCTGTGGTGATCTGACCGTCTCTATATGCTCTGTAATCGATTAACTTAAGGTCTTTGAGGTAAATCTCCTTTGCTTGGTTATAATTCAACGTTGGTGCTAATTCAGGGGAGGTATTGTCCTCAATTATAGGTAATACAGGCAAGGATTGTTGTGCTGTGAAATCCTCCTGGTTAATTTCAATTGGTTGATCTTCTCTGGTTTGCGCGATATTCTTTGCAATAAGTTCTTGTGGGCGCACTTGAGATGCTTCAGCTATTTCCTCTAAGGCTTCTATTTCGGGAATCAAATCGATTTCTGTTCGCTCTGTTGCTTCGTTTAATAGGACGGTGTCTGTCGCAACGGCTAACTGAACTTCTTCCTGTGGTGAATAAGAAAAATACAGCAGTAATCCACTTCCGATAATAAGTGTAGCCAAAACAAGTCCAGCGAATGTTGAATAACTTGAGCTACCGTATTTCTGTGAGATTCGTTTGTCTAATTTTTTCATGGCGTCCGTGCTAAGTCCGCTTGTTGACCAACCGTCCAATGCATTGCTATCGAACTCGTCGGCTGCGGCATGTTCTTCAATGCGCTGTTTTTCCTTACCGTTTTGGTAAGTATCGATATCAGCACGAGAGATAGCATCTCTGCGCCCAAAAAGTTGATTAAGCAGATTTAAAACTATCATGATTTTCTAATTTCAATTTTAAATTTCGTTTACCGTTCTGTATGGCGCTTTTTACTTTTTTGAGGGGTAATTGCAGGATGTCACTAATCTCTTGATAGGATTTTTTATCCAAATAGAACAAGTTAATTGCACGCTGTTGCTCAATTGTTAAATCCCCAATAGCTGCTTCTAGCGCTTCCAATTTTACCTCGAGAATTGCGCTTTCATGTCCTTCTTCAACCACTGCTGTTAACTCTTCTTCCAACGATGAAGTAAGCATTTTTTTCTTGCGGAGGCGCATGAGACAAGCATTTTTTGTTGTCATAAATAGCCATGACTTCAGATGGCTAATCTCAAATTTCGCCAACTTTTCCGGTAACCCTTCAAAAATCTCCATCACACAATCCTCTGCGTCTTGTTGATTTTTTAAATAATTCAAACACGTACCGAACATTAAATGTCCGAACCGACCATAAATCTCGCTGATGATGGCATTCGAAGGATAAAGTCGATATTCTTCTGCGAGGTGATTATCCTCGAATCCTTGATATGTCTTCTTTTTTCTAAGCATTTATATAATGATGCAAAGACTTGCTTCACTCCATAAATGTAGGGCATATTTTTCAGATTTTTTGAAAACTACCCTATTGTATTCTTTTGCTTCCAAAATTAGTTTGTTATCCTGCCAGACGCACGAAGATTTGAAAAGTTACAGAGAATATTTTTTTTAAAAATTAAGAAAGAATATGGAAATTAACTTCTGGAAAAAGCATATCTGGTAGGGTATCGGAATGGAAAGCTGAAAATCGTAAAAACACAAAAAGGAGATTCCTTTCGGGAATCTCCTTTAAGTAAGGTGTAAAGTTTCTTATAACTTGCTAATGAATGCTTCCAAACCTGATTTCAAGTTCGCAGCCTTATTCTTGTGAATAATATTTCTTTTTGCAAGTTTATCCAACATAGCAGCAACAGAGGGAAATAACTTTTCAGCTTCTTTCTTATCCGTTGTAGCACGCAATTGACGAACAGCATTACGCGCAGTTTTATGCTGATACTTGTTACGTAGACGTTTTGCGTCGTTAGATCTAATTCTTTTTAAAGCAGACTTATGATTTGCCATTATTCTTGTTTATTACATTATTTTAAAAGTAGCCCATAGGAGAATCGAACTCCTGTTTCCAGGATGAAAACCTGGCGTCCTAACCACTAGACGAATGGGCCGTAATTTTATTGTTTCAAAAATCGGAGTGCAAATATAATTTGAATTTCAGTCACAGCAAAAGAAATGCGAAAAAAAATTAAATTATTTCATCATTTTCATTACTAAATCTGAATCCCAGTCGTTTAGCGGTTTTTAAATTCAAAGAGGAACTCATCATTTTCATGTCCCCAACGCTGACATAGTTCACGATGTCATAGGGGGGAGTGAGTAGGTCAAAGTTGACCGAGTGATGAATGGCGTGCCGAATAATTTGACAGAAGTGTTCATCATTTAATTCACCGTTAATAAAGTCTCTGAACTGCGTACCTAAATGACCTTGACCTTCTATGAAAAAATGATTGTCCTTATTCACGAAAATTCTTCCGATCAAATAACCTGAATCATTCAGTCGATCTTGCAAGAAAGAGTCCGCTAAAAAGTTATAAATATTTATAATTCCACAGTATGCACGCGAGTCATCTTCCTCGACATATGAGGTCTTCCAAATACTGTGTTCTTTTGGAAATGAAAAAACGTTCGTGTGCATGTGAAATACCAGCAGGTCGCTTCCTATATAAGCTTGTATTTCAAAATCACCTTTATCGATTACGCTTAAGCGAACACGTTCATTTGGAATGAGTTCACGGAACTCTTCAATCTCCATGGAAAGAAATATTTTCATTTTTCCGAAGGTGTCTTTGGTCACTTCGTATACATCCTGCTTAAGAAGCGATTGTTTCTTCAGTAGTTCGGCTAGATCCTTTTTTTCTATCATATTAGTATGCTTTGGCAAAAAGTACACGTCCTTGCGACGGTTTTCCGGTGATGATACATTGACCCATCTCTTCTTTTCTGTCCAATGGAATACAACGAATAGTTGCCTTGGTCTCTTCCTTGATTTTGTCTTCTGTCGCTTCCGTTCCGTCCCAATGTGCGGAAATGAATCCTCCCTTCGTGGAGAGTGCTTCTTTGAACTCTTCGTAAGAATTGACTTCAGTAATATGTTCACTGCGATACGCGCGTGCTTTATTGTATAAATTGGACTGGATGTCACCTAGCAATTGTTCAATGTAGTCTGCAATTCCATCCCAATCAACACTTGATTTCTCTTTCGTATCACGTCGCGCTACTTCGGCTTTGTTGTTCTCCATGTCGCGTTGACCAATAGCAACACGAACAGGAACACCTTTTGTTTCATATTCAGCGAATTTCCATCCTGGTCGACGGTTATCGTCATCATCATATTTCACACTAATTCCTTTTGCACGAAGTGTACTTGTTAACGTTGCTACGCGAGCGGAAATGGCATTGAGTTGTTCCTCTCCTTTGTATATCGGCACAATAGCGACTTGAATAGGGGCTAAAGTAGGTGGTAGAACTAGTCCTTCGTCATCGGAATGCGTCATGATTAACGCTCCCATTAATCGGGTGCTAACTCCCCAAGAAGTTGCCCAAACGTGCTCTAGACTACCTTCTTTATCCGCAAATTTTACGTCAAATGCTTTTGCGAAATTTTGACCTAAGAAATGAGAAGTTCCTGCTTGTAATGCCTTTCCATCTTGCATTAGCGCCTCAATGCAGTAAGTCTCCTCTGCACCAGCGAAACGCTCAGAAGGAGATTTTACACCCTTGACCACTGGCATTGCCATATATTGCTCGGCAAAATCAGCATACACGTGCAGCATTTGTTCTGCCTCTTCGATAGCTTCTTGTTTTGTTGCATGCGCAGTATGCCCTTCTTGCCATAGGAATTCAGCAGTTCTTAAAAATAATCGAGTTCTCATTTCCCAACGGACCACATTGGCCCATTGATTAATAAGTATGGGTAAATCACGGTAAGAGTGAATCCAGTTTTTGTACGAATTCCAAATAATAGTTTCTGAGGTTGGACGAACAATTAGTTCCTCCTCTAATTTAGCAGACGGATCAACTACAACATTTCCATCTTCATCATTCATTAGTCGGTAATGAGTAACAACGGCACATTCTTTTGCAAATCCTTCAACATGTTTTGCTTCTTTGCTCAAATATGATTTTGGAATGAAAAGCGGGAAATAAGCATTGGAATGTCCTGTTTCCTTGAATTTCTTATCTAGAATATCTTTCATTTTTTCCCAAATCGCATAACCATATGGTTTAATAACCATACAGCCTCGGACGTCAGAGTGCTCTGCAAGATCTGCCCTGTTTACTAGTTCATTGTACCACTTGGAATAGTCCTCTGCGCGTGTTGTGTACTTTTGAGACATCTTGGTATAGTATTTGTTAATTTTTCGTTAATTATATTTTCGTCGGATCGTTGCTATTGTCAACGTGTGTTTGCAAAAATACAAAAATGCTTTCCCTGTCTGACGATATATTAGTAACTTTATAACAAATATTCATCACTATGAAGAATTTCAAAAATATCATGTACTTATCAACGCTAAGTTGGTTTCTTTTTTCGTGTGCTCAATACGGAATGATTGCTGATAATGATGTATATCTTCAAAAGCCATCGGCTGCGGTGTTGGATGGTGATGCAAATGATCCGACTACATTTAATAATTTTCGTGCGGGCCGTGAAGGGCAGTTTGTGAATCGAAATAATAATGCCACTAGAATGTTTTTGGGTGTTGGTTATGGAATGTATGGAGGGAACTTTGGAGGTGTATACTCTCCTTTTTATGACCCGTTTTATGGCCCAGGTTTCTCTCCATTCTACAATCCATACGCGCCTTTTGGAGGGAATGGTTGGAACAACGGATGGAACAATGGTTTTGGACATCCCTACGGTTACAGTTATGGATATAATGGATTCGGAAATAATTACGGATACGGAAATTATTATAACAACGGTGGTTTCTTCGGTGGAAACAATAACCTCTGGACATCTGCTCATCAAGGGCCAACCTATTACGGTCCAAGAGGGGCATTAAGTTCTTCCTCTGCGCGTTCCAGTGCGTATCCTGAAACGATGAAAAGTATAGTTCAATCTGGATATTTGAATGCGCCGAGACGTTCGGATAACTTTAACTCTAAAGCGTCAAATCAATCATCCCCGAAATCGAACCAACAAGCACTGAGCCGTAGAGTGGTGGATACGCGAGAGTATGTTCGACCTACGACTGTCAATAATGAGCGTGTAGGCAGTTCTTCAGCGGTAGATCACCAATTGCGGGGTGCTGCTGCATCAACGTCTCGTTATACTCCTAACTCTGGTGCAAGTGCTGCATATCGACCAAGTCAGGCTGCTCGTAATTCAGGTGTTACTACAAGCACATATGACCGAAGAAATGCAACTAGTCGACCAAATTCGAGCACATATTCTGGTTCGAATGTAGGGTCTTCCTCGAATGCTTCTCGTGGTTCTTTCTCCAGTCCTACCAACAACTCTTCTCGTTCAGGATTTGGTTATAGTTCTAGTTCAAGAAGTCCTGGGGTTAGTTCGGGTAGCTCTTCGACCAGAAGCTTAGGTAGTTCTGGAAGTTCGAGAGGTTCATCGAGCTCCTCATCCCGAAGTGGTGGAAGACGTTAATTTTTTTTGAATCATATAAATTATTGCCTGAATGAAAAAATCATTCTATATCGTGTTGTGCGTCTTGTCGACCTTTGCTTCTTGGTCACAGAACGAAACTGATGTACTTCGGTACAGCACGACGGATATGTTTGGCTCTGCACGCTTTGAAGCGATGGCGGGCTCATTTGGTGCATTGGGTGCCGATTTTAGTGCCATTCAAATTAACCCAGCAGGAATAGCCAGGTTTTCGGGATCCCATTTTTCATTTAGCCTTGGGGATTTATTTGTTGCTACGCGTGGGGAATACAACGGTACTTCGACGCAAGCGTTCAAAAATTCTGTAAAACTTGGAGTTTTCGGTGTAGTGTTTACTTCCGATGCGAGTAATGAAAATAAAGGTGTCATGTATCGTCAGTTAAGCATTGGTTACACGCGGTTGAAGTCCTTCGATTTCAATCAACGCTATGAAGGACAGAATTTCTATAGTTTACTCGATGTCTTTGCGAATATGGGGGCTGGGATTTCTCCGGACTTTATTTATACAGACCGGCCTTTTACAACGGGACTGGCTTATGACGTTTATGCGTTAGACTATAATACAGGAACAGGGGAGTATGAGTCGCGCCTTACTGCGGGTGACATGTATCATAATCGCGCTATTTCTACCTCTGGAGGTATGGGAGAATTTCATATCGGGTACAGTGAAAATTATATGAACCAATTGTATTACGGTGCTTCTTTAGGGATTCGACGCATAAGGTATAATGAAGAATACAGTCACAATGAACGCTTGTTAGATACTACCGGGGTTTCATTGAGGGAGTTCGATTACATGTACTGGCAAGAGACAGCAGGTAAAGGTTTTAATTTAAAGCTAGGCGTTATCTATTTGCCGGTGGACTTTGTTCGGATGGGGATTTCTTATGAATCTCCGACATTTATAAGTTTCGAAGACATTTGGTCGGCAGATATGACGGCACGCCATGATTTTGGTACCTTAGAAATTGACCCGCAATTTTTGTACGAAGGCCGTTACTCGTATAACTTGAGAACACCTATGAAATTAAGGACGTCATTCGCATATGTTTTTAATTATCGTGGGGCCGTTAATGTGGACGTGGAGTATATCGATTTTAAGCGCGGTAGATTAAACTCCTCCCTAGATAATTTTGGAGGGTATGATTTTGCGCTTGAAAATAGTGAAGTACGTGCACAGCATCGCTCCGTTTTAAATACGCGAATAGGATTGGAATACATGGTTTTACGAGATGTCTTTTTACGAGGAGGATATGCATTACTTCCACAGCCATTTAAGTCAAGCATAGGTAATGTGACGAAAGTTAACCAAACCGTTTCCGCGGGTGTGGGTTGGAAGGTGAAAAATCTGAATATTGATGTCGCTTACCGATTAGCAAATTTAAATTACGATTATTACGCCTTCGATCCTTCTCAGTTAGAGAATAGGACATCATTTACCTCTTGGATGCATCACTTCTTGGTAACCTTGACGGCTACATTTTAAGAATGTTCTAATTCGTATTTTATTGCTTTTCCAAAGGGTATATCTTTGATTTTTGAAAGTACCCATGCCAAGATATCGAAGTACTCTAGGATTACACGTTCATTATTGTCCTCAAGGAGTTCTTTGAGGTCATTGTACATATTTTCGTATATATCAGTACGGCCAAGTTCGTCTTGCGCTTTTATTAATCGGCGAACATTTTTAATCAGAAAACTTTCAATTTGATTGTCCCGCTGAATTTTATTAAAAAAGCGATTCGTTGACTTGATCTCATATTCTAGGAAATCAAAATTTTCTAACTCGAGATGAACAAGCAGGTTAAGTAGTCGGGAGAAACCAAAAATATCTTGTCTTAGCGTAGATTCATTATCGTTTAAGATTGTGTTGATTAACTGGAGACAGCGCTTATAATCTTCATTTCCAAAGTAGGAATAGGCTGAATTAAAAAGTAATTTAAGTCGTTGCTCTTTACTTATTTTGTTGCCTAGTCGGGTGATGTCTTCTTGGATGCCATCAATGAATTTCACAGCCAATCCAAAATCTCCTTTCATATTGTGTAAGTTCAATTGCTCATTGAAATAGAGCGTACTGATTTTAACGATAAGGTCTGTTGATTGAAATCCTTTTTGCTCAGACAAGGCTTTTATTTCGTCAATGGTTTGTTGGGCAAGGTCGTAATTGCGGTCATCGATGTAACACTTGACCAAATGGAATAAGGTTAGTAAGTAACGCTTTCCAAGATCTAATTTTAATTTAGGGTGATGGTCTAAAATTTCGCGTGTTCGATTAAAGAAGACATAGCTATCTTGGTAGTTGCGGTTTGTTGCTGCGCACAATCCTTTAATGTAATAGCAGATCGAGGCAGCACGGGTAGATAGAGCAGTGTTTTTTCCTTTGATAAGGTGATTGTCTGCAATGGAGTCGACTACTTCGCGCTCCGCACTATTCTTGGTGAACACCCCACTTCTGAAAATGTAATTGATTTTGGAATAGAGGATTTGATATTCGGCTAAATTTCTCAGCTGTTCAATGACCTGTGTTTCCTCTTCAATGAGTTCGTTGAGATTAGCTTCGAAATTCCCGGATTCGTATGATTCCTCAATCAACTTTTTTTCCCATTCGATTAATTCGAAGAGGTAATAAAATTTTTCATATTCGCGTGCTTGCTTTTTCGCACGAATTAAAAATTTCCCGCATTCTTTGTAGAGCGCTTTTGCATAGAGAATTTCAATGTTCTTTATTTCTTGTTTTAAAATACTCGAAATTGATTGTTCACCATAGTATGACCGTAGACTTTTTAAAATCAACTTGTACAAGTGATTTTTCTCTGAGGGCAAGTGTTTTATAAAGGTTTCATGTTGAAACGCATCCTTTAGCGCCTCCTCATCATACTCTTCTTGTTTGTCGACAAAATCAAAAATTCGCAAATAGTTCTTGTCTCCGGCCTGAATTGTTGAGGATAATTTGAAAAATCGTTTTTCGGATTTATTCAAAGATTTTATCAACATGAACAACTCATTACTTGGCTTCATAGGAATTGTATTGTGTGAGGAAACAAATATCTAAAAAAAAATCCATGAATGTGTTGTTTTGTTCAATTTGGAGGTGTGAAGTTATCCTATTTTTTCAACATAAGATTCCAAGAATATACGAGGTAAAAAAGAAAAAATCTGCTCCAAGAGCAGATTTAACACAACAACAAACAAAACCTCAAAAACAGATGAACCACTATCTGAGGATGACTACTTCGCCACGCGCCAATAGTGCATCGGGTGAAGTAATGTTATTTCTGTCCATTAAGGACTTCAATTTTATTCCGTATTCTTGGCTAACAATCCATAAGGATTTCTCTTGCTCAACTTTTACTTTAGCGGTGGCTTTGGATTTATTGGCCTTGGGCATTAAATAGATAAAGTCTCCGTTAGATAAAGTGGTCTTTGATGTTGGAAAATCATTGTAGCGGTGCAGTTGACGAATCGTTAATCCGAATTCTGATGCGATACGGTAATATGTGTCGCCTTCCTGTGCAACGATGTATTTCGTCCTGTTTGCATTGACAAGAACCGTTCGTTTGGATGCTTTATCAGCAATGTAGTCAGGGTCGATTTTTATATTATGTTGAGCCGGTTCAATCAGCAAACCTTGTTGGTCGAATTGCATCAATTGATGTTTTTCAATGAGCTCAATTATTAATTTATCATATTTCGGATTCGTAGCATAGCCTGCCTTTTTCAATCCTTTCGCCCAAGCACTGTAGTCTGTCTTGTCTAATGTAAATAACTCAGCGTAACGGCTTCTTGTGGTAAGAAACAAGCTATGATCAGTGTACGAGTCTTTGGCGTCTTTATATTTTCGAAAGCACTCGTTTTTAGTGTCATCATCTTTATGTATGGTAGCTCCTTTCCAATCATGACACTTAATTCCAAAGTGATTGTTAGCGTTTCTTGCAAGGTAAGAGTTGCCGTAAGAACTCTCAAGAATTCCTTGTGCCAAGGTGATGCTAGCAGGAACCCCATGTTCTACCATCTGATTCACTGCTGTTTCACTCCAGGTCTCGA
>JALQTG010000001.1 GCA_023264075.1 Crocinitomicaceae bacterium | reverse complement strand
TAATTCACGAAAGAATTGAACCATTGGAATATTATCTGTTTGAATTGCCGTAGGACGTAATGCAAGTGCATTCATCATTTCATCTGCGCTATTCACAACCCACAATAGGGATTTTTGACCGTAACTCTCAAACAATTGAGGCACGTCCACATAGAAATGGTGAATCGGTGCAGAATGATTCATTCGTAACGATTGTCGCAAGTATTCAAAAGAATTGTGAATCAAAAAAGTGGTTTTCCCTGTTATCGATTCCATGATATCCACCTGACTGCTAAACGGAACCTCAATAAATATATTATTGTTCTTTAAAAGATAGTTCTTTATTCTTTCAGCAACAAACAAGGCCAATTCCGCCTCCCCACCATATGCCTTGATAGACTCGGGATTCTGAAGTACTTTTAAATCCAATGACAGCGTTTTGGTTGTGTCTTTCAATCTGTCCAATACTTTCACTAAGTCTTCGAAACGAGCAATCTCCGAAGAATAATTACACGCACCATACGCTTCAATACTGCTATCTGTAATTGTTGCGATGTTTACCAAATTTCCGTTACAGTCCAACATTACATGGTCATGGAAGAGCCATAATGTGCTGTCCAAACTCATCTGAAGATCCAATTCTGCCCCATCAAGCTTTTCAATAGCATTCAAAATGCCTGCTGCAGAATTGTCGTGGAATTTATTGCCAAACTGACCATACGTTCCACTTCCTTTATGACCGAGTACTTTAATACTGCTTGGAAAATCGAACACAAACTTCTCTTTTGAGTATTCCGATGAACACCCTAAGCAAAGGATGAAGAATAAGATTGTAAGACTATTCTTCATAACTACTAATTCGAATATGCTTGTTTGACAGCACGTAATCCAACATTTCACCATTCGGATTCCAAAAATACACGCTTAATCTGTCTCCCGGTTGAATGTTCAATTCTTTACTTATTATCCGGTGATTTATTTTGAGAACATAAGAATTCTGAGTCGTGGGATGAAGTAACTCTGTTACCTCTACTTTGTTCCAATAACGCACGAAAGTAGTGTCCGACTCATCCCGGTTAATACTAAAAACAAGCAAAGGGCTCGGGGCAACATGGGACATTTCAATGGACATTTCAATGGACACCTCCAAGGTCTCAAATCCACGCTCCAAACTTATGTCTACCAATTGAAAGAATTCTGATTCTCGAGGTATTATTTCTTTTTCTGACTGGGAGTGAGCATACAACAATTGCTTTTCTTCATTTGAAGGGAGTAAATTGTTTAGGAATTCAATATTTCTATGTAAGGACTCATAAGCCTTTTTCAATTCTATCAACGATTGGTCTTCGACTTCTTCATCCTCGACAAATAAACCAGTGTTACTCATCTTGTGAACTTGAGTCCCATCGACAAAGTACCCATTATGCATAAAATCCTTCATAGTGCGGTTATTCATCATAAACGCCACGGTACGCTCATTTCGGTAGGTCGATAACGTATCAAACTCTTCTCCCAACCAGTGCACATTCTTGGGTGAAGGCCAGTTGTAGCGCGATTCAAATAGGGCAATTAAACTTGGCGTAATATCGAGCTGCGTATTCACCGCATGGATTTCTTTTCGGCGTTTCAATAAAGGGGAATAAATAATGCAAGGTGCTCTGTACTTTTCTATTTCATCCTTTTGTGGAATTTCACTCATCATGTGATCTCCCATAATGATGAAGATCGTATTTTGAAACTCTTGTTGCTTAGCATAAGTTCTAAAAAACTGCTTGAGCACATCGTCCGTGTACAAAAAGGAAGAAAGCTCTTTGGTATACTTATTCATTTTATAATACATCGACTCATTGGAATACTCAATAGTTCGAATAATTTTCTCTGCTTTCTCTCGATAATACGCTTGATCCTCAAAAATATATGGATAATGCATTGAAAGTGTCAAGTAAACATCCAATTTGGGGCCTTTGGTGCGGCGATTGATTTCTTCCCAGCTGTTCAGGAACAGGGCGCGATCTCCAATTCCAAATGGCACTGGGTCGATAGACGTCTGATAACTTGTTCCTTCATAGTTATATTCTTCCCGATCTATAATCCTAGTAAATCCCATTTGCGTAACGAAGGAATTCATATTGTCAAACGCAGCATGTCCCCCATAAAAAAACGTTCCGTCATAGCCATTTGTAATCAAATATTCCGGGAGGGAATAAAAATTTGGGTAATTATTCTTTAACGCTGTGAATCCCCTCTTTCCATGAGGTAGCGATCCTAAAGCACTTGGCAACACAGCAAATGTGCGTTGCGCAGTTGCTAAAAAGTTGGGGAAATACAATGAATGTTCTGCTAAAGAATCCAAAAAGGGAGTAAAGCTGGCGTTTTCCGCGTATTTCCCGCTATAAGGACTGGATAAACTTTCAACAATAATAAAAACAACATTAGGTGGAGTCTCCTTTAACTCAAAAAAAGGCGCTAAAGCACTACCCGAAGTTTTTTGATGTAACAATGGATAATTGGGATTCGCCCAGGCACGAGAATTAGATTCCCGATAAATTGATGTTGCGATGTCAACATCCGCTAATTTTTCTGAAAAATAATGCGTTTTAATGGACTTTAAAAAATACATTGTCTTGTTTTCTGCTACATTTATCTCCGTCAATGATAATTTTTTGGGATCAGGAATAAGGCTAAGTATCACAAATCCCCCGACTGCATAATTCCAGCCCCAATAACGTGAAATCTGTTTCTGATAGCGCAATCCTATCCAAAACAGAAGTACCGAAACAGGGAGCAATAAATAATACGTCTTAAAAACTAAATAGTCCCTAGCTATGGTCGTCATTTCACCGAACGAAAAATCGAGAAGCATGACCGAAACAGGCTCTGCTGTTAGAACAAAATAAAACGTAGAAATGAGCTGAAAAACAAGAGTTACTGATAACAAAAATCCAAATAAAATCTTCATCCAACGCTTATAAAGCAACGGAGCAAAAAGAAATAAAACCCAAAAAACAAGTCCTATAAAAACAGCTTCGCGCACCAGAGCCCAGCCAACAATGGTCTTAGGGTATTCAAAGTGATGCTGAGAAAAAAGGATGCCTAGCTCGATGATTTTACCAACGATTGCAGAATAGAAGAAGGGTAAAAACAACGGCAACGCCTGATCGAAGCGCAAGGAATACACTTTTCGTATGGTAGCGAGTTTTATCACCTGTAAGTTTGTGCGAAGATAGGAATTTGAGTTGGGTTTATCGAATGTTGAAAAGTGAAAGTTGAAAAGCCCCCCCTTTTTAGACTTTCGACTTTGGACTTTCTAACTGCAAAAGGCCAACCACCTCATCAAACGCTTCAATATGCGCCATGTGTCCCGCTTCCTCCAATAAGAAAAAATTATTTCTATACTTACAAGTTATCTCCCGCATTTTTTCGAAAGGTATGAGTTTGTCGTGTTTTCCTTGGATGACGGTCAAATTTTCGCCATACAACTCCATTATATTTTCTGCTGGATGTCTATCGCGCATAGCTAAAGTGCTCAGCACAATGGTTTCTGAAGTCATCAACAAGGCTTCTTCAATCAGTTGTGCTACTTCAGATGGATGGTCTTCAGGTCTTCGAAATAAATTTGGAATAGCTTGGCGAATAAAGAGCGACTTATTGGTTGTAACAATCCGTGTAACTTGCGTGCGTTCGGCTTTTTTAATTTCACTGTCCTCAAAAGGGTGAGAATTCAATAGCACAATTTTTTTACAGCGTTGAAGTCCTAATTGCTTGCCCATTTCAAGGGCGACATACCCCCCTAAAGAATGCCCCACAACAGAAAATACATCAATTTTTTCTTTATCGAGGACTTCAATAACCTTTTTGGCGAGTTGTTCAATGGATAAATCCGCTTGAGATGCTGGAGAATTTCCGTGACCACTCAGTTCTATTGCAAACGCCTTTATTCCTGAAAGCGCGGGGAGGATCTTTTCCCACATCGTATTGCTTTCGAGAAAACCGTGGATAAAAACAATCGGGGATCCTTCACCAGAGACTTCGTAGTTTAACATCTAGTTGGAATTCATAATGTCTTCAATCTCCTCTGCCTCTAATGGTATTGTTGCCATTAAATTTTTAGGTGCACCTTTCGCTTGTACCACTAAATCATCTTCTAAACGAATTCCTAAATTCTCCGCCGGAATATAAATGCCTGGCTCACACGTAAAGACCATTCCAGCTTCTATTGGCTTATGATATAACCCTGAATCATGGGTGTCTAAACCGATGTGGTGAGAAGTTCCGTGCATGAAATATTTTTTATATGCGGGCCAATCTGGGTTTTGGTTTTTAATGTCGGTGGCATCAATCAACTTCAATTTCACCAATTCCGCTTCCATGATTTTACCGACTTCTTTATGGTATTCGGGAATAAGTGTCCCTGGAACTAATAGTTTTTCAGCTTCCTTTTTTACGTGTAAAACGCTATTGTAAACTGCCCTTTGACGTGCTGTATACTTCCCGTTTACAGGAAAAGAGCGTGTTAAATCAGAAGCGTAATTCGCATACTCAGCACCGAAATCCATTAAAATCACATCGCCATCCTTGCACTGCATATTGTTTTCGATGTAATGCAACACACACGCATTTTTTCCACTGGCAAT
>JALQTG010000172.1 GCA_023264075.1 Crocinitomicaceae bacterium | reverse complement strand
AATAGCGAATACAGCAATGATCCCTCCAATCGCTAAACTACCGGTATCACCCATAAATACACGCGCTGGATAAGCATTGTACCATAAAAATCCGATACAAGCTCCTACGAACGCGGCGATAAAAACTACCAGTTCCTCTGCAAACGGAATGTACATGACGTCCAAGTAATCTGCAAAACGAACGTGAGAACTCACATAGGCAAGTACCGCCAATGCAATCCCTACAATCGCTGAAGTTCCTGTGGCGAGTCCATCAAGTCCATCTGTCATATTCGCGCCATTCGAAACGGCAATAACAATAAAAATTACGATAGGAATAAAGATGAGCCAACCCCAAGACTTGGCCCCCTCTCCAAGTATCCAGTTGTAATTAATTTCGTTATTCTTAACAAATGGAATCGTAGTAGTCATATCACGTGTTTCGATCCACTTGCTTTGCTGACCGCTTTCAGGATTTGCATGTTTTGCCGTTACATCCACTTCACCAGCATTCAGCACATATTCCGCATCCACCTTTTTATGTACCTTCACATCTGGATGGAAGTACAACATAGAACCGACAATAATCCCAACACCTAACTGACCAACGACCTTAAATTTTCCAGCCAAGCCTTGCTTATTCTTTTTAAATACTTTGATATAGTCGTCGAGAAAACCAATTGTCCCTAACCAAATTGTTGCAATCACCATGGTCTGCACGTACACATTGTCCAATTTTGCAAACAATAATGTAGGAAGAAGAATAGAACCTAGAATGATTAATCCTCCCATGGTTGGCGTTCCTTCCTTTTCCTTCTGACCATCTAAACCTAAGTCACGTACTGATTCACCAACTTGCAATCGACGCAATAAATTAATCAATCTCGCTCCGAAAAGGATAGAAATCACCAAAGACACGATAAGGGCCATTCCCGACCGGAATGAAATGTATTCGAAAACCCCTGCCCCGGGGAAGTCGAGTGTATTGAGATAATTAAATAGATAGTATAACATTACTTATTGAGTTTAGTGAGTAGTTCTTTTACAATTTCTAAATCGTCAAAATCATAGCGCACTCCATTTATTTCTTGATACGTTTCGTGGCCTTTTCCAGCGATCAAAATGATATCTCCTTTTTCGGCCATGGAACACGCAGATTTTATTGCTTCCTTCCTATTAGTAATCGAGAGTGTTTTCTTAAAGTGTTGCCCTTCTACACCCGTCATCATCTCTTCAATAATACTTTCCGGATCTTCCGTTCTTGGATTATCGGAAGTCAACACTACCTTGTCACTCCATTCGCACGCTATTTTTGCCATCGTTGGACGCTTCGATCGATCTCTATCTCCACCGCAGCCGATAATTGTGAAAACTGTTTCGTTTCCAGTTCGAATGTTTTTTAACGTTTTTAGAACGTTTTCCAACGCATCAGGGGTATGCGCATAATCCACAATGGCGATAATTCCTTCCTGACTTTGAACATATTCAAATCGTCCCTCCACAGAATTCAGCGTGCTCATAATACGCAGCACTTCAACTTGGTCTTGTTCCAACTCCATTGCAACCGCATATACCAGTAATAAGTTATAGGCATTAAAATCGCCAATCAACCGGGTCCACAATTCCTGACTATCGATAGATAACACCAATCCAGAAAATTGATTTTCAAGGACTTTTGCTTTGTAATCAGCCACGGATTTGAGGCCATAAAAGACATGTCTAGCGTTAGAATTTTGTAGCATTACTGCCCCATTTTTGTCATCTGCGTTTGAGATCGCGATGGCCTCTTTTGCCAATCCATCGAAAAAGGCTTTTTTCACATGGATATATTCCTTGAATGTCTTGTGATAATCTAAGTGCTCATGCGTAATATTGGTAAACCCTCCTAAGGCAAATTTTAACCTCCAAATTCTGCGCTGATGTATCGCATGAGAACTTACCTCCATGAAGCAATAATCGCACCCCTCGTCCACCATCCGAGCGAGTAATCCGTTTAAGGTTACAGGGTCAGGGGTTGTGTGTGTAGAAGGAATAGACTCATCATTAATTTTGTTGACAACAGTAGAGATTAGTCCTACTTTATGACCTAAATCAAGAAATAATTTATGCAGCAAGGTAGTGGTGGTGGTCTTCCCGTTGGTACCTGTAATCCCAACCAACGTCAACTTCTCTGATGGGTTTTCATAAAAGTTCGCTGCAATAATTGCTAAAGCAGCGTGCGAATCAGCAACAACATAATACCCTACATCCTTCCGTACATTCTCTGGTAATTGCTGACAAACAATATGCTGGCACCCCTTTTCAATCACTTGGTCGATAAAGTCGTGGCCATCTGCAATTCCCCCCTCGATTGCCACAAACAACGAATTACCCGATGCCTTGCGTGAATCAAAAACGATTTCTCCCACCTGGTTGTCAGTAGATCCTATTACTTCCGTTAAGCTTACCCCATAAAATATGTCCCGTAACTTCTTCATTAATTTTTTAATTCTATTTCAATTACACCTCCTGGAACAGCAGGACTACCTGGAAGTAATGATTGTCTTATCACTGAACCGTATCCTTGGATGCGGACTTTTAACCCACTTTCCTCTAAGAGATAAAGTGCATCCTTTAATCCCATCCCTATTACATTAGGTACTTGGCCTTTTTCCCAAGTACGACCTTTAATTTGCACAGCGCGATCTGTTTTCTTTGTTTCTACCCAATCACCTTTACCTGATAGCTCCTTTTTCACCGTGAGCTCATTCAGCACCTCGTTTAATTCGTAGCGATTTCCACTTCGCGATACGGGCACTGTAGTGATAGTTTGATTCTCATTAATAGCTTTATGATATTGTAAACTTGTCGCGTAAACCTTGTTAGCAATTGCCGAAAAAACTGTCCCCGAAACTGAGGCACCATAGATGTCATCGGTTGGCGCAGCAATTACGACGATGCATGAGTACACTGGATCGTCTGCAGGAAAGTATCCCGCGAAGGAGGCGATGTACTTTTTCTCCCCTTTTGCTCCATACCCCAGATTTCGATTCGCAATTTGAGCCGTTCCAGTTTTCCCAGCGGTTTTAAAAAAGGTCGATTGAAGTTTCTTACCTGTTCCATTTTGCACCACACCTTCAAGGCATTCTTGCATGATATCGATTGTCTTTTGACTGCAAATCTGTTCCTTTAATACCTTTGGTTCGAAGGTCTCAATGATGTTACTTCCTTGTTTAATATGAGTCACAAATTGTGGTTTCATATATTTCCCATCATTAGCCACTGCGTTGTAGAATGCCAATAGTTGGATAGGCGAAAGCTGAAATTCGTACCCAATTGACAACCACGCTAGGGAACCTCCCCACCATTGCGAATCCCCTGGCTTGGAATAGGTTGGAGCAGATTCACCCTTGATTTCAAGACCAACGCGATCTGTTAATCCAAATGACTCTAGCCGCTTTAAGTATTTATCAGGTTCGTTTTTATAACTGTTGTATATAACCTTCGAAATCACATTAGAAGAAACCTCAAACGCCTCTTTGATAGTGATTTTTCCATAGCCCCACTCTCGCGAATCATGCAATTTTCTATCGTAAAACTCATATTGACCAACAGCATTCACAGTATCCGTAATTTGAATCTTACCGTCCTCCAACGCCGCCATTAGAGAAGCCAATTTCATCGTAGAACCAGGGACTTCCCTCGTTCCAATAGCATGATTAAATGACTCGTAATAATTTCCATTCTCCGCGCGTTCAAGGTTCACAATGGCCTTCACGAATCCGGTTTTTACGTCCATCACTACAGCACAACCATAGCGTCCTCCTTTATTTTGCAGTTGATTTTGCAGCTCCGAATGAGCTACCTCTTGAATATCCTTATCTATGGATGTAATAACATCGTAACCATCGATTGCTTCACGAATTACGGAACCCGTAGGTTTCCATGAATTGGAAATGCGCTGCTCCAGTACCTCACCTGGCTGCCCCGCTAAATATTTATTAAACGCGCCTTCCAACCCTACATACAACGTATCTGTTTCATTCACTTTCACATATCCCAGAGTGCGCTTTAACAACTCATCGTGTGGACGTTTTCGCTCAATAATTGCCTGATTATCTATGATCCCCCCTTTAAAGCGACCCAATTGGAAAATCGGTAGTTTTCGTAAGTCCCGTCGAACTTCATTCGTTACCCCTTTTCTAATCAATACATACCGTCGTTTTGACTCACGTGCCTCCCTTAAGTAGTTCTCGTATTCACGTGCAGTGCGATCTCCAAATATTTCGGCCAACCCATTTGCCAAACCACTAATATCCTTTTCCCACACCTCTTTTTTTACGGTGGTAGGGTCAATGTAAACATCGTAAAATGCGACCGACGTGACCAATGGACTTGCATTGGCATCAAGAATTTCTCCACGTCGTGGCGTAATAAGAGCCGAGCGTTGTTGAATTTTATCAGAAGTCGCAAAAATAGTTTCTCGCCCGTCCATGATGATCGAAAAGCTCTTAACAATCACCAAAATCATGACGATTAAAACAATAGTATACACCAAGTAAACACGCAATATGACCGCCTTTGGAACTGTCATTCTCCCTCCCCCCCTTTCTTTCTGATTACTTTGGTCGGGTTTACCGTTTCCTTCAATCCGGTTGACTCTAACTTTTCAATTAATTTCGTGCGTTTGGTTTCCTCTTCCAGTTTTGCTTTTAATTCTATATAATCCGCTGTAAGTTGACCCAGCTCCTCCTCCGTTTTATTAATGTCTGTCGCAAGTTGGTTTACGTAATATCCTTTACTGACTAAGAGAATCAAAAGGAACATGACAAAAAAAATATACCCTAAATTATTCAAGGCAAATTCTTTAGTCAAAAAATCTCCGTTCATGATTTGCACCATAGAATCCGAAGCCTTTACTTTTGGACGCGCGAATTTAAAGCGCCCTTTTTTCTTTGCTTTAGCAGCCGCTTTTTTCTGCTGCTCATCTTTCGGTATGAACGTATTATCACTCACCTCTCTCAGCAATTCTTAGTTTAGCACTTCGCGAACGCGGGTTTCGCGCGATTTCCTCTTCGTTGGGCAAAATTGGTTTTCTAGTGATTTCAGTAAAAGGCTTCAATACATTCCCGTAGAAATCCTTCTCAATCGAACCGTCTAAATGGCCTCGCTTCATGTAATTCTTTACCAATCGATCTTCCAAAGAATGGTAGGACATAACCACTAATCGTCCACCAGGCTTAAGCACATCCGATGTTTGCTCTAAAAACTGCTCTAACACCTCCACCTCATTATTCACTGCAATCCGAATTGCTTGAAAAACTTGCGCTAAAAACTGATTTTCCTTTTTCCAAGGGGAAACCTCATGTAATATTTCTACCAATTGTCCAGTAGTCTTGATTGTACGCTTTTGACGCTCCATGCAGATTCTATTCGCGATACGACCCGGAGATTTTACTTCCCCGTATTTTGCAAGAACGATGAGTAGCTCACGCTCTTCCATTTCGTTTACAATATGGAAAGCTGAAATCGGATTTTGCGGGTTCATTCGCATATCCAACGGCTGATCAGAGCGAATGCTAAAACCACGTTCAGGCTTATCGAATTGGTATGAAGACACCCCTAAATCAGCTAATATTCCGTCTACTTTCGAAAAGCCGAGTAATCGTAAATTATTCTTTAGATATGAAAAGTTTCCAGCAACAAAATGAAAGTTAGGATGCTCCCAGGCGTTCTTGCGCGCATCCGGATCTTGATCAAATGCAATAAGATGTCCACCAACTAATTGCTCAAAAATAGCACGCGAATGTCCACCACCACCAAAAGTAACGTCCACATAAACGCCTTTAGGGTTAATTGCTAATCCATCAAGGCATTCCTTAAATAAAACTGGAACGTGGTATGTGTTTTCGCTATTCGTCGTCATTTCCCAAATCACCCATTACTTCATCTGCTAAATCAGCAAAATCAGCGATGCTTCCTTCGATCATTTCGAAGTAAGTGGATTTGTCCCAGATTTCGATTCGGTCGTTGTAAGCGATTAACATCACTTCTTTCGACAAACCAACCCGTTCTATGTGTGCTGTTGGAATCAAAACACGCCCTGCGTTATCCAGGGAAATATCTTTTGCTCCTTGGTGGAACAAGCGATAAAACAATCGATTCTTTGGCTTAAACAAATTCATCTTTGATAATTTGACACTCAGCCTCTCCCATTCATTCATAGGGTAAAGCGTCAAACACTCCTCGAATCCTTTGTTTAACATAAAACGGTCTTGAGCTGCAGGAGAGAGCTGCCTCCTCAAATGAGAAGGAAACAGGAAACGCCCTTTCGCGTCCATCTTCACCTCGTATTCTCCTACTAATCCAGCCATCGCTTTAATAATGGGTAAAAATAATGGAAATCTCCCACTTTTTACCACTTTTTATACACTGTTGAAAACTTGATACGCACAACACAGTGTCAAAGTTACAACTATCTTAGCAATAACCCTTATAAACAAAGAAAATAGCAAGAAAAAAAACAGGTGGTAGAAAGTGGGAGTAAAACTTGATTGTTGAAAAAAAGCAGAGTTACCAACAACTCAACTTCCAAAATCTGAGGAATATAAGTTTTGACAAAAGTCACCTGTTATCGAAGATGAATAACAATAAAACTACTCACTCACTAAAATTTCAAACCGAAACCCCGACAGGATATACTCCAGGCGAAGAACAGTTTTACTCTCGAAAAAAACAAATAACAAAGACTCAATCCTGAAATCTAATGGAATTAATCAATTGGTAGACTTCAGGAAAATACAAGGCTATTATTGATTCAGTGCGACACGCTTTAATTAAACGAGCACAATAAAGAGTATTAAGCCGTCAAAAAACATAATACTCTTATAGAACAGTGCAGGAAATACAATTAGATTGCCAAACTATGCAAGATCCTTATTTTTTTTGTATACTTCACGATTCGAATAGCAATAATTCTTTCGATCATTTCTATTATTCAATTCAAACCAAAAAGAGGTAAGTATAAGGGATACTTTTTTGCATTAACCCCTGCAATAGTTGGAATGATAATTCTTTTTTGCCGGACCAACTATATTAACTCTACTTGCTATGTGCGCAGCACTTCAAATTTCTGAAAGTTTTCTACTAATATCCGTACTTCTCACAGTCCCCAATTTGGGATTTTTTTTAAGATATAGGCCATTAAATCCTCACGAGAGATTAGAACATCAAAAACATAAGAAATTCACTTTAGGTATCTAAAGTAAAAAAGGTATTCAACCTTAACACCCAAAAACTGCTTCTTCGTGAACATCCTTAACCAACTCACCAAAGCCAGCATTTGAGGATAAGAAAAGCGTAGGCAGAGAATAGCTATACTTGGGAGATAAATCGATTAAGAAATCTGGGATACCATCCATATCCAAGTCAGCAATCCAGTGAAATTCAACAAACGTGTCGTCAAAATATTCTATAAAAACTATTCTCTGTTCGATTAACTGTCCATTTCTTTCTCCTTCCATGATGATTTCATAGTCCGAAATAGTACTTCCATCCTCTTCAATCAATCCAAACGCTTTAAAAGTATACCCTCCTAGCGTCATAGATTGACCTGGCAACAACCTTGACTTCGCATTTGGATAATAAGGGATAAATCTATCATTCAATCTATAGACTCCTTGTAAAATAATATTTGGTATTTCTCCAGAATCTTCGCAAACAATATGCGATAAACTCATCTCTCCTTCTGCATCATTCATCTCATCCATTCTCGGAGTAATCAATAGGTCAGCAATACGGAAGACCATTCCGCTATCCCGATAAAAACCCACTAATTGAGAGTGCTCAAAATCCAGAGGACTATCTAATTCTATTCCGTATTCATTCGGAAGAAAAAAAGAAATATACTGGTCCAACGAAACGGGACCTCGCTCTTCCTGCGCCACTTCTTCGGTCAATTCAAGTGTATCCACAATTACTAGTTCCTCTTGCTCAGCAACAACAGAGGTGTCAACACCCTCAGCACAAGATACAAAAACGAGGAAAAAGAAAAATATAGCACAAGGCGCTGATTTTGAATTATGTATAATTTTTTTCATCTGGAAATATAATCAAATCTTGGCACAAAAAAAAGAACGACCAAAGTCGTTCTTATTATATTCTTCAATGTGATGACTATTGCATCCCGTTCAATCGTTCCAACCAGGCTTCTCCAGTTTTTGCGATATCAGCCCGCAACGGCGCAAACTCCTTTTTTGTTTTTGCTGCATGGATTTTTGAAAGTATGTCTTCCATATAATCAGCCGCCTCTTCGATAAATTTATCTGTTGCTTCCTTCTTAGAAGCATCGTACAATTGAAGGCTAAAACACTCTTCAACCACATCAAATACCATATTATTTACTTCTTTCTTAAGATCTCTTTTACTTGCCATGATTCATTATTTAATTCAGCGAAATTACTAAAAAATTGTTAGTCAACCATAAAAACACCAAGCAAACAAGTATCCACCATTCTAGTCTTAAAATTGAATATTTGATGGCTACATATATGTCATGTACTTTGCACATCTTACCATCAAACCCTCTAAGGTTATAACGCAACTTTTGGTTATTTTCGCATCCATGCTTTATGCGGTAACCGATATTGAAACAACTGGGGGAAGTACTCGCTCTACGAAAATAACAGAAATCGCCATCTTTCTTTTTGACGGAGAACGTATCGTAGATGAGTATATTCAACTCATCAACCCTGAATGTAATATCCCTCGATTCATTAGTCAACTAACAGGTATAACTGATGAAATGGTTCAAGATGCCCCTAAATTCTATGAAGTCGCCAAAGAAATTGTCCAGTTCACGAAAAATACTGTTTTTGTTGCTCACAATGTGGGTTTTGATTATAATGTTATCCGTCAAGAATTCCGTTCTCTGGGCTTTGATTTTAGAAGGGAATATTTGTGCACAGTGCGCACTGCACGCTACAGTATCCCTAACCAGCCATCATACAGCCTAGGCAAACTTACAAAGGCACTTAATATCCAGCTAGAGAATCACCATCGCGCTGCGAGTGATGCGCGGGCAACTGCAGAACTCCTTCATCTCTTAATCAACATCAATAATGGAGACATCAGCAACTTTATTGAGAAAGAAATAAATCCTAAAGAATTACACCCATTATTAGATCTTGCAATACTTGACACACTGCCAAAACAAACAGGTGTGTATCGCTTTTACAATGAAGAAAACCAACTCATCTATATTGGAAAAAGTAAAAGTATACGAACTCGCGTTTTACAACACCTAAAAAACAACAAAAACAAAAAGGGAGTGCAGATGCGTCAAGAAATTGCACGCATTGAGTACACCCTAACTGGTTCCGAACTAATCTCGTTAATTCATGAGTCTGACACTATAAAAGCCTATAAGCCAATTTACAATAGAGCACTTCGAAAAGACAAGTTCAACATTGGATTGTATGACTATTTAGACGGTAAAAACTACTTAAATCTGACCCTAGACTCTGTAAAAAACAAAACGAGTCAACCCATCACCACCTTTGCAACCAAGGCAGATGCACAACGATTTTTGGAATACAATTTTGAAAAATATCAATTGTGTCAAAAACTTATTGGGCTATACCCAACACGAGGAGCTTGTTTCCAATACCACACTAAGCAATGTAAGGGGGCATGTATAGGAGAAGAATCCCCAGAAGATTATAACCTCCGGGTGCAAACGATGATAGATCGATTGCATTTCGAGTGCGACAATTTTTTCATTATTGAAAATGGACGAACAAAATTCGAAAAATCGTTGGTTCAAATAAAAAACGGCTCTTATATCGGTTATGGATACATTCCAGTGGAACACCTTCTTTTGCCCGCCTCCCAATGGAGCGAGTTTATCGATCCACATAAAGAAAACCGCGATACACGAGTGATCCTACAAGGCTATTTGCGCAGAGGAGACGCGGCAAACATCAAGGAGTATTAATCATTCAGAGCTCTCGCCGATTCTCTAATTTTCCGAAAACGAGCGTGCCTAACATCACCACAACAACAAAAGCAAGTAACACTAGCATATATTAAGAGAATTTATATATCCGTATACACGTAAAACAGTGGCATAACGTTGGCAAATCTTTCTTTCTTGTTAAAATCATTCAAAACCCTTGTTCAAACTACGCATCCTGAAGGAATTATCCATCTAACAATTCTCCCATTTTCTTTGGTGGTAAATAAAAAAGTATCTATCTTTGCACTCCTTTTTGGAAAAACACTGTCAACCCTGATAACACAGTGAATAATAACAACTTCTAAACGTTCAGGGATGTTTAGAATACAATTTAAAAAGCCCAAATATGGCTGAAAAAACAATTACAAGTCAGGGAAACCCTGATTTCGACTGGGAAGCGTTGGCACACGACGGTTACAGTAAAGCACAACATGCTGAGTATGCAGATCGCTACGAAGCTACATTGACATCGATCAATGAAAAAGAAGTAATCATGGGTACAGTGATTGCGGTAACTAAAAAAGAAGTTGTAATCAACATTGGTTACAAATCTGAAGGAGTTGTTGCGATTAATGAATTCCGTTACAACCCAGACCTAAAAGCTGGCGACGAGGTAGAAGTTTTTGTTGAATCGCAAGAAGACAAAAATGGACAGTTAGTTGTTTCTCACAAAACTGCGCGTATGCACAGTGCTTGGGAAAGGGTAAATGACGTACTTAAGACCGGTGAGGTAATCACAGGTTATGTTAAGTGTCGTACAAAAGGTGGTTTAATCGTAGATGTATTTGGAATTGAGGCATTCTTGCCAGGTTCTCAAATCGACGTGAAGCCTATCCGCGATTACGATATCTATGTTGGTAAAAACATGGAATTCAAAGTGGTTAAAATTAACCAAGAATTTAGAAACGTTGTTGTATCTCACAAAGCACTTATTGAGGCTGAACTAGAAGAGCAGAAAAAACAAATTATTTCTGGTCTTGAAAAAGGTCAAGTATTGGAAGGTACAGTTAAAAACATTACATCTTACGGTGTGTTCATCGATTTAGGTGGTGTTGATGGTCTTATCCACATAACAGATTTATCTTGGGGTCGTGTGAACCACCCAGAGGAAATCGTTGAGTTGGATCAGAAACTAAACGTTGTTATTCTTGACTTTGATGATGATAAGAAAAGAATTGCATTAGGATTGAAACAATTACAACCTCATCCATGGGATGCATTGAGCGAAGACTTAAACGTTGGTGATAAAATCAAAGGAAAAGTTGTTGTTCTTGCTGACTACGGTGCGTTTGTAGAAATCGCTCCAGGTGTTGAAGGATTGATCCACGTTTCAGAAATGAGCTGGTCTCAACACTTACGCACAGCGCAAGACTTCTTGAACATTGGCGATGAAGTAGAGGCTGTAATCCTTACATTGGATCGCGAAGAGCGTAAAATGTCTCTAGGTATTAAGCAGTTGATGCCAGATCCGTGGGCTGAAATCGACAAACGTTACCCTGTTGAATCTAAGCATAAAGCGAAAGTTCGTAACTTTACAAACTTTGGAGTTTTTGTTGAACTAGAAGAAGGCGTTGACGGATTGATTCACATTTCTGACCTTTCATGGCAGAAGAAAATCAAGCACCCATCTGAATTCTGCAAAGTAGGTGATGAAATGGAAGTAGTTGTTTTGGAAATCGATCAAGATAACAGAAGAATTTCATTAGGTCACAAACAATTAGAAGAGAATCCATGGGATGTGTTTGAAACTTTATTTGCTGAAGGATCAGTTCACCAAGGAACTATCATTGACTTGAAAGATAAGAGTGGTATCGTAGCTTTACCATATGGTGTAGAAGGAATTTGTCCAGCTAGACACATGCGGAAGGAAGATGGCTCTAACGCGAAAATGGAAGAACAATTAGACTTCAAAGTGATCGAATTCAATAAAGACGCTAAAAAAATTGTTGTTTCTCACGTGAGAACTTTCGAAGAAGGTGATGACACTCCAACAACTACTAAATCTAGCGGAAGCAAAAGTAAAAGTGGAGGAGGTTCTACTTCTAAAGCAGTTGATCAGTTGAACAAGAGCTCTGAAAAGTCCACGTTAGGTGACTTAGATGCGCTTGCTGCATTGAAAGACAAAATGGACGGTAAAGAGTAATCGTTACCGCTAACAATATAGAAAATCCCGAGTTAGACATCTAGCTCGGGATTTTTTTATGACTTACATGAACCCGTAAAAATGGTTCAATTACAATTAGGAATATCTTATGGGGATTCAACAAAATGTTCAACCGGTCGCAAAGGAGGTTCCAGTATCCATAACTCAGATAATACCTACTTAAGCAGGCAATGTCTTTTCATACCAACAACTACCCTCCCAACTATGGCGCTAATTACGGAGGCTTACATGTTCATAATGTCTATAAGGTATGTAAGACTCACCTCGAATAAGATCAACTTCTTCTTGACGACATAAAAATAGGTAATAAAAAAAGAAGGAGAGTACAATTTCCCTCCTTCTTTACTATCGTTTAACGGTTTGTTTACGTTACTTTGTGATTGCGATCTTTTGAACGCGCTGGAAACTTTCCTTTCCAATACGCACCAAGTAGACACCTGAAGACAAGTTAGACTTATCAAAAGTAGATGTCAATTCACCTGAGGCTACATTCACTATTTTAGAGGCTATTTCCTGTCCATTAACAGCATACAATTGAACGTACATTTCTCCATCCGACAAATTAGTACCGTTAACCAAAATCACATCCAAGTTTTGGCTAACATTCAAAGCTGGTTCCAAAAAATCTTCATCTGATACACTCACAATGTCTTCCAGGCTAAAAGAGAATATTTTCGTTCTGCGTGAACCATTGTTACCAATAAATTCTCCCGTAAACCAAAACGTTTTACCGTCTGGGTCAAGCGACATATGTGAATAATCTCCAAAACGATTTCCTCCTGATTGGAAAGATAGTCCTTCTTGCGCAAATGTTTCAGGAAGCGACATTTCATTCAATGCATCCCAATGGAACCTTCCAGTAAATGCGATGCCAGGATAGCTATTTGGTCCTGAAATGTTATATGCCATCCCAATATGACCATTATAGTCCATTGAAATACTTCCAAGGAAACGACTGTCTAAATCAGGCGGAGAGTATGTGCTCTGCTGACGGATCGTGAATTCCTCATTAGCATCATCTTGACGCAATTCATACCAGCGAATCCCACCTTTATTAGCGTTGTTTACATCCACAACATTACACAACATCACTGTGTTGTAATTATGCCAACGCAAATATTGTGCACGATAATTGAAAATTGAAGCAATTGCATCGAGTTTCTGTGTCGTTCCTTTTTGAGTGATATCATCCCACGAATTCGTAAACACAGAATTAAACGGCTCCGTTGGAATATTCTGGTGCAACCCAATCGTTGAGTTAGATGGTGTGTTCCAATCCACTTCCATTTTCAAAACACGAATATGGTCTTCTGCTACACCACTCCAAGAGTCATCTTGGAATAAAAACATATAATTTGGTGTTCCGTAAGGAGGTAAATCACCATCTGCATCAGCTGGGAGCACACTTCTAAAGCCATATCCTGTTGAAAAGCTCGGTAAGTTCAATGCAATCATCGATGCTGTTGGATCTCCTACAATCATTTTTTCTCGTTCGAAAGCCACAACATTCTTTTGAAATGTGTTGGATGTCATATAATAACCATCCGACCAAATAGAGTATTTCGGATAATCAGGGAATGAAGGGAAGGAATACTCATAGAGATAAAATGCTCCTGTTGGATCATCCGTCTCTGAAACGGCGAACAAAATCTCATTCGTACCCGTTTGAAATTGAGTAATGACAAATTTATCTGCATGTCTGTCGTACATTACAATTGGGTCACCTGAATTTGTAGAACCCGGCCAAAGCGAGCTTAATGTTTTGGCTCCAGCAGCAGCTGAACCATCCTTGTTGAAGACGCGATACACCGTATTCACAGCCTGAACATAATACAAATCACTCACAGCTCCCGATGGATCAGGAGGGAATGCACCTTGCAAACCAAAAAAGTTTACTCCCGTTGGTAAGTCCCAATTCGATTTTGGGTAGATCTGTTGACGCGCTGGATCTTCCGTTTTCGGGAGTGCATTGGGGTTTACAGCCTCGGGACGACGTCTGTTTTCTTTAACGTTACCTTCGTTTTTCTCGTACACAATGGTTTTCTCGTCGATGTCCGGCAAGTCGCGAATAGGAATTGAAAGCCCTAAATATTTTCCTTGTATTTTCTCTACCGGTTGGTCTTGTTCGTAAATTTCTCCCTGTCCCCAAGAAGAACTTAATGAAGCCACGCACAAAGCGAGGACAAAAAGTGTATTTTTTCTCATAGTGTTTCAAAAATAAGCGTTTTAAATCATATTTACAACTCTTTTGTAGAGCGAAAAGACAGATGCTTACAAAAACCTTACTCAAACCATACGTCAACGATGTATTGACTACCCGCCTTTTGGTTGACGCGATCGATAATTACTTGTTTACCGAACAAGAGCTCCTCGCGCATCACAGATGAGTTCATCTTTAAATGTAAAATACGATTTCGTATATAGATCTTTTCTGTTCGGAGTGCGATTGCTTTGCCCATCATCTCTTCCCAACCGTTGATGATATCATAGTCCTTCATCCGTCCATCCAGGTTATAAGCTTTTAGAAATTTATCAATGATGGCATTGATAGATTGATCCTTATCTTTCGGATTGCGTTCGCTCATTCTTCTAAATTTCTTTTTGTGAAACAGATACTTCGTTTTCGTGAACTTTAAACAATTTAAACGGAAGCTGAATGTTATCAAAAATTCTCTTCACTCTTTCTTCATCCGTATCCGTGACCAATACTTGCCCAAAATTATTGTCGCTTACCAATTGCATTAAGCGTCCGACTCGTTTATTATCGAGTTTATCAAAGATGTCATCGAGCAACATAATCGGTTTAACTTTCAAGTATCTGGTTAACCACTCAAACTGTGCTAGTTTAAGCGCAATCAAATATGATTTCTGCTGGCCTTGTGAACCGAACTTCTTTACGGGGTGACCGTTAATTGTAAAGATTAAGTCATCTTTATGTAAGCCTATTGTAGTATACTGTTTTCGATGGTCTTGGCGTTCAGCCTGTTGTAATTGCCTCAAAAACTCACCCTCTAACAAGTGCGATTTATATTCTAAACCAACCGTTTCTTTTTGATCCGATAGATCATCGTAATACTTTTGAAAAACACCGATAAACTCTTCAAGAAATGCAGACCTTGCGCTAAAAATACGTTGACCATAGGTGACTAATTGGGCGTCCCACACCTCAATGCTCTCGCGGTTGAAAAAACCAAAATCTGCCATATTTTTCAACAGGGCATTTCGCTGATCCAACGCTTTTCCATACTTAATTAAATCATCCAAGAAATGGTGGTCAAATTGAGCGATAATTCCATCCATCCATTTCCTTCTCAGCTCACTACCTTCCGAAATTAAATTCCGGTCATACGGTGAAATCATCACACTTGGATAACAACCGATGTGCTCTGCTAATTTCTCGTATTGCACCTTATTCTTCTTGAACACTTTCTTCGTGCCTTTTTTGACCCCACAATAAATCTGATCAGCCGCCTCTCCCCTTTTCCACAGGCCTTGAATAACAAAAAATTGTTCGTCAAATAATATGTTTTGACTATCAACAGGGTTAAGGTAGGAACGACACATGCTCAAGTAATGCACTGCATCCAATAAATTGGTTTTACCTGCCCCGTTACTTCCCACAAAACAATTTATTTCTGAAGATAAATCGAGCTCCACTTGGCGGTAATTTTTAAAATTTACGATGGAAAGTTTCTCGATGTGCATAGAACACAAAAATACGTCTTTTTCAGGAAAATCAGAGAGGACAAAAAAGAGAAATCAAGTGATTTTTCAACAAGTTTTTTCATTCAAGCCGGATCACGCAACTTGCAGTGCAACGAACCCCGAACTTCGAACCCCATCTCTAACCTTACTAACATCCAAAAGCGAATAACTATTTCACTCACTTTTCAGAAATCGTTACCAAAACTTTAATTTTAAGGTTGGAAAAAGAGAAACGATATGAAATTAAATAGACCGCATACGTTAAAGGAAATCGCGGGAATTATTGGGTGTACTTTTGTAGGTGACGAAAATCACATCGTTACTGGAATCAATGAAATTCATTGCGTAGAAGCGGGGGATATTGTTTTTGTCGACCATCCAAAGTATTATGCCAAAGCTTTAAAAAGTGCTGCTACTACAATTCTCATCGACAAAGAAGTAGAATGTCCAGAGGGGAAAGGATTATTAGTTTCCTCGGCGCCATTTGATGATTTCAACCGACTTACACGTCATTTTCGGCCCACGCGCCCGTTTCACCAGTCCATTGGAGAAGGTAGTAAAATTGCAGATTCAGCAACTATTTATCCGAACGTTTCTATTGGAAACAATGTAATAGTTGGTGAAAACGTTGTGTTATATCCAGGGGTAGTACTCATGGACCATACGACCATAGAGGATAATGTGGTGATAGGACCCAACACGGTAATTGGACATTATGCCTTTTACTACAAGAAAAAACCAGACGGATATCACCAAATGCATACCTGTGGAGGCGTATTGATTCGAAAAAATGCTGAAATCGGAGCATCTTGCACGATTGAC
>JALQTG010000081.1 GCA_023264075.1 Crocinitomicaceae bacterium | reverse complement strand
TTTCGCTACTTTCAATTGTAGCATTTGGTTAAAATCACAGTCATACATATACCCTTCCCAATCAATGCTCAGTGTGTTTCTACACATCACTTTTTCAGCAGCTAAAGGATTAAAGGATTCAATGAGCGTTGACATATACGCTTCATACTTCCCTGAAGCCAATAAAAAGTCCAAGTATCTAGAAATCGGTAAATTTGTAATCGTGTATAGGTGATTAAATACCAAGTCCCAATCTTCTTTCAGTCGTACTTTATAGTCTTGTTCCAATTGAGCCTGATCAGGAGGTAACCCAGCGCCACCTGGATTATAGACTAAGTGTAAACTCAACCCGGTTCCATCTACCCCATAGCCCAAACTATTTAACAGCTTAAGTGCCTCGATGCTTTTGTTAAACACCCCACTTCCTCGCTGCTTATCCACATTTTCTTGCGTATAACAAGGTAACGAAGCAATCACCTCTACTCCATGCTTCCTAAAGAATTCGGGATACTCTCTATACTTTTTGTTCGAAACAAGAATCGTTAAATTACTTCTTACTATTGTTTTCACATTGCGGTTACTCAGTTCCTCAACCAACCACAAAAAGTGAGGATTCATTTCTGGAGCTCCACCCGTTAAATCAACCGTGTTCACCTGAGATTCATCTACAACTCTTAGCACCTGCTCTAGCGTCTCCTTAGTCATAATTTCTTTGCGATCCGGACCAGCATCTACGTGACAATGCTCACAAGTGAGATCACACATATATCCTAAGTTCAATTGCAGAATCTCAAGAGAGGTTGGTGTGAGGGGAAATAATCCACACGATTTCAATTTATCAGAAAACCGTTCCCCTTGCAACTGGTCGCGTTCCAACAATTGAATTTGATTCGGTGCTTTTGCCAAATAGTTACCTCGTCGTTGAAGGGATTTTAGTTTTGTTTTTTTTACTGTTGTGCTCATTAGGAATTTTAGATTTTAGAGTTTAGAAATTAGAATTTAGAGTTGTTCGAAGTTGCACTTTTGAAGCCATACCCTCTTTGCCATGGGATTAAATCACTTTCGACTTTCAACTTTCGACTCAAATCATTCATTCAAATTCCAATTATAACTTAAGTAAGTTATTTTTGATCCTGGTTTAATTTTCGTTTTTGAATACCTGTTTAAATAATCTATTACTGATTTACCACCTACCGTAAAATCATCTTTATACCATTCAAAAATTTGAGAAACTTTGACACTGCTTGAAGAAATCTGATTCCTTTTTGGATCATTGATAAACAATCTAGCTTGGTTATCTAATTGCGTACTTAGGTTATCCGCAGTGTACGCCTTATTAAGTAAAACAGGACAACTAAACGAAGCACAATTTACTGCGAAATGAATTCGCGCATCATTATACTTCTTGCGAAGTTTTATATGTTCAATATCATTTAATGAAAGAGTTTCTGTACCTATTTTAATCCATTTATCATCCCATGCGCTTTTTCCACTGTATTTTAAATCCATGATTGATTTAAGTGGATAATTTTTTACCGTCAACTGAACGGTGTAGGCGTTATAGGCATTAATCCAATACGCCATCGTTTCATTTTTGGACCACGACGAGGATGGAGCATTCGCCGCCAATTCATTTAAATACGCAGTTAGTTTAGATTGATCTGCTTTAAATCCTTTATAATCAACGATTCCTGACTTAGAAACGTGCGCTTTAAGCAAAGCATCCCATTTCGAATGATTCACTTGGCTGTTCACAGAAAAAAATGTCAAAATGGAAATAAATAAAATAAAATATCTCATTTGCATTATTTTAGTGTTGTCCTTTAGTTTCGAGTAAACTTACAAAACGGATTACAACAAAACAATAATTATTCCGATAATGTCGGATAAACTCATTTAAACTAATAAAATGGGGGAAAGTAAAAAACTGACCACGGATTACGCGGATTACTAGGATGGGTCGACACGTTGAATTTTGTTAGGATTACTCCGGCAGGAGCCAGAAGATTAAACAAGGAATCCTAGTGATTTCATCAATATAATCTGTTCAAATTCGACCACGCATAAACGTCACGCCCTACTAATCACTTTAATCTAATTAATCCGTGGTTAAAAAATACTCCAATGATAGTTCATTGTTAACTATTTACCTTTGAAATCACATGCGCTGAGGAAGTTTTGCTGGCATTTTCACCACACGGTCATTCAAAACAATACTCCCCGTAACAGCTACATTCAAAGAATAATCCCCCGGCAATTGCACTATATGCTGACAGGAGTCTAAAGCCATTGGGGGAAGTCCATTATCTTCAGCACCCAATAAATACACCGCTCTTTTTGGATGTTCAAATTCATGAAGTGGTATCGCTCGGTCATCTAACTCAATCCCTATGAGTTGGCAATCGTAGGGTATTGCTTTCTTGAACTCTTCGAATGTATCATAATGAAACAGCGGAATACGCGACCAGGTTTTAAGTACATCTGAGGTTTGTTTTTTGTAGCTCTTCCCTATTGTAAAAATATAAGAGGCCCCTAAAATGTACGCTGATCGCCAAAGCGTTCCAATGTTAAAATCCCGTTTGTGTTGCATGATACCAATACCATAATATCCGTAATTCTCTTCAATCACTCTCATAGTTTACCACATCGTTTTATTTAACAGAAAAGGCAATTCTTCAAAATGCTTTATTCGTTCGATTTCCTTTCGCGCTTCATACACATCATGTGGATCAAATAAAATCGCTCTGATTCCTACCCGCTCAGCACCTAAAATATCCGCTTCGAAGTCATCTCCAATCATTAGTGAATTTGTATTCTTCGCTTTTGTCCGTTGGAGCGCAGCATGAAATATTTCTGGATTCGGTTTGTTTTTCCCTACCTCTTCACTGCACAACACGTCCTTAAAGAAACGGCGTAACCCGGAATTCTCTAATTTGATAAACTGGACCTCTTTGAAACCATTTGTAATAATGTGCAACTGATAATTTTTATCTGAAAGCTCTTGCAACACTTCTTTTGTGCCTGGAAAAAGATGTGTTTGATAGGGAGATATCTTTACGTAGCCTTCGGCCATTGCAGTACTTAACTGAAGATCATCTCGTCCAAATGAAACCAATGTATCGTGAAATCTACCAATCCTCAATTTTTCTTTGCTTACGCTACCTTTGGCATAATCTTCCCAATATTCCGCATTTATTTTCCTGTACACCTCATGAAAAGACTCGAAACTCTCAATGATATTATCCAGTTTCAATTCATGAAAAAGTTGAACCAGTGCACTTTTGGAATTTCGTTCGAAATCCCACAACGTGCGGTCTAAGTCAAAAAATATATGTTCTATTTTCTTCATTAAACGATAAAATCAACGAGGTATGTTCCTCCCGTGATGAGTGTACAATTGATCAACATACCCAGCAGTATCCAACTGAATGTATTCTTTTGATGGCGATAAAACTTGGCAGTAATCAAACTTCCCAATGGTAAAGAGAAAAACAAAGGAACGAGCCAACACACTCCCCATTTGCCAATTCGATGTTTAATTTTAATAATTCGTCGATTGTTCCTGGTAAATTTCCTCTTTGGGCGGTACACTTTTCCCTGTGCTATTGCCTTTTCTGCTTTTTTTGCTTGTGCTTTTTGAAAGCGCTGCATGAAAAAACTACTTCCAAAATAAAAGATGCTTACTGAAATCAACCCTCCTGTCATTGAGCATAAAAAAGTCTCCAAAAAAGAAAGACCTGCCGCAGGACCGGCCATTGGTGTGAACATAAATTTCCAAGTACTAAAAAGAACAAACGAGAAATAAACCCACATAAAGTTCTTACAGTTTATCTCCAAAGGCTAAATCACCAGCATCTCCAAGACCAGGAACAATATATGCCTGTGCCGTCAATTCTTCATCAATAGCACCGACCCAAACCTCCGTATTCTCTGGAAAATGTTTTTTAATCATTCCCAGTGCTTCCTGCGTAGCGATTGCTGAAACGATATGTATTTGCTTGGGGTTACCATTTTTTAAAAGTGCCTTATACACCATTACCATGGATGTTCCTGTGGCCAACATGGGGTCTGATATCACCAACACCTTTTGATCAATCGTAGGAGCGGCACAATATTCTACAAATACGTCAAACTCATCTCCGGAAGTATGTTTTCGGTAAGCACTGACAAAGGCAGAATCAGCCTTATCAAAATAATTAAGTAACCCCTGATGCATGGGCAATCCAGCTCTTAAGATTGTGGCTAAAACGATTTGTGAATCTACAGTATTCATGTTTGCCTGTCCCAAGGATGTTGTTATTTCCTTCGATGAATACTTCAATTTCTTTGATAATTCGTAGCCCATAATTTCAGCTATTCGCTCCATATTTCTTCGAAATCGAAGTGAATCCCGCTGAATCATTTCATCCCGAATCTCAGCTAAGAAATTATTGAAAATAGAATTCTGTTGACTTAAATTGTGTACCATTTCCTAATTTTGGATAAAGTTAGCAAAACCGAAAAGATAACGCTAGAAATAACCTATAAATCTACTCGAACGGACAACTGTTAAGTAAAGATTTTATTATCGAAAAATTACTCAGCCATACCCGCGTAAAATGTCAATCCATCGTGAGCTGGAAACACATTATTTGGAAGGATTTTCAGAATATCCTCGTGCTTGTCAAACAAATGAGAAATATGTGTCAAATAAGTTCTTTTAGGTTGAACCCGATCAATAAATCTCAGTGACTCCTCAAGGTTAAAATGCGATAAATGTTCTTGATGCCTTAAACAATCCAAAATTAGGTAATCTAGCCCCCGCAGTTTATCCGCCTCATGCTCCTCAATAGTTTTAATATCAGTTATGTAGGCAAAGTCACCAATTCTAAAGCCGAGAACAGGAAGTTTGTAATGCAAATATTCAACTGGTGTTACAAGAGGGCCATCAGGGAGCCGAAATGTCTGCATATCAATGAAATTTATTTTCACATTCGGCACTCCAGGATATCGAACAGTTTCGAATGCATAATAAAACTCACGTCTTAATGCCCGCTCAACGTCTTCATTACAGAAAATTTCCATGTCTCTCTTTTCGAGGTAATTGTATGACCGAACATCGTCCATTCCTGCAATATGATCTTTGTGTTCATGAGTGTACAACACAGCACGCAAGGACCGAACATCTTCCCGCAACATCTGCTGACGAAAATCTGGGCCAGTATCAATAACAAAATTCTCATCTCCCCAAGAAAATAAAATTGAACTTCGTAGACGTTTATCCCTTGGATCAGTCGATAAACAAACTGAGCATTGACAACCAATTACGGGAACACCTTGGGAAGTGCCAGATCCTAAAACGGTAACTTTAAGACTTTTCATTCAATGCTAAGATAACCAAAAAATGATCTTTTGACTACCTACCATAGAAAGTT
>JALQTG010000077.1 GCA_023264075.1 Crocinitomicaceae bacterium | reverse complement strand
CTTCGAATGATAGCATAGTGTTCTCCACATGAGCACCTTTATAAGATATGTGATTGACAATATGGATAACTTGGTCACTAATTGCGTTTTCTACATCATTTTCTTGCAGAATAAGAGCTGCTACATGTCCTCCTTTGTTAAAATCACCCCCATTGAATTTATGATCCGAGATGTCGTGTAAGAGTCCGGCAAGTTCAATAACAGTTAAATTGGCACCTTCTTTTTCTCCTATGCGTAAGGCGAGTTTCGTTACGCGCTCGATGTGATGCCAGTCATGGCCCGTAGATTCTTCTGAAAATTGATGTTCAACAATTGATCGAATGGCTGGAATAGCTGGGTGCATAGTTTTTTTCGTAAAGATATAAAATCTTAGAATGGGACTAGAGTTGATGATTGGGAGAAAGCGCCGTCCCATGATGCTCAAAAATACAGTATTGGAGCTCGAAAAATTTCTGTATGTTTAGCGCCTAACGGTTGCTGACGGTCCTCCAAGAAAAACTACTTTTACGGACACAGATAATACAAGTATCCCCGTATGAAAGACGTGAGTATCACCTTTATTTTGTTATCTCTTCTAGCGGAGATAATTGGTACCGTTGCTGGCTTTGGTTCGTCTGTTTTTTTCGTTCCAATAGCCAACTTTTATTTTGACTTTCATTCGGTATTAGGGCTTACAGCTATTTTTCACCTTTTCAGTAACATAAGTAAAATTATGCTGTTTCGAAAGGGTTTAAACAAACGTCTACTGATATACATTGGTGTTCCATCAATTTTATTTGTTGTGTTAGGTGGAGTTTTATCAAACTCCTTCAAGAGTTTCTATTTAGAGGTAATCTTAGGAGTGTTTCTGCTAGTATTTAGTTTACTCTTTTTAATAAAGCGGCAACTAGAAGTTACGCCGTCCAATCGAAACGCAATTGCTGGAGGAGCTCTTTCTGGCTTTTCTGCGGGATTATTAGGTACAGGAGGAGCAATTCGTGGATTAACTATGGCGGCATTCAATCTTGAGAAAAGCGCGTTTATCGCCACTTCAGCATTGATTGATTTTATGATTGATTTTTCGCGTACAATTGTCTATTATCAAAACGGCTATATTCAGATGGAACATCTCAAATACGTTCCCTTCCTTCTGGCAATTGGAATTCTAGGATCATTTTTAGGAAAGAAATTACTTGAATATATTCCACAGTCCAAGTTCCGAAGACTGTCCCTCTTCTTTGTATTCGTGATAGGAATTGTGATGCTGGGGAAATTGTTTATTTCGAAATAAGAAGTATACATATTTTCAAAGCATCATATCGGATCACTTCAATTGAAGATACAATCAAATTCAGTATCCCAGTAATTCGTCTTTCGCTCTTTTTATTAACTTTGAAATAACGGTGCACTAAACGACAAGGGTATGATTCAGCGGATAACAGATTTAAGAGACTATTTCAAGCAATACGATAAATCAACACAGGAGCCTGAAAAGTTTTGGGCGAAGATTGCAAAGACCTTCACATGGCAGAAAAAGTGGGATCAAGTGTTGGAGTATGACCTTCACCAAGCCGAGATAAAATGGTTTAAGGGAGGAAAGTTGAACATAACAGAGAACTGCATTGATCGTCATGCTGCAGATACTCCAGATAAAGTTGCGCTCCTATTTGAGCCGAATAATCCCAATGATGCCCCAACGAAAATAACCTATTTCGAGCTATACGAACAGGTCAATCAACTAGCGAATGTATTGAAGGCACAAGGTGTTCAAAAAGGAGATCGCGTGTGCATTTATTTACCCATGATTCCTCAGCTTCCCATTAGTGTGTTAGCGTGTGCAAGGATTGGTGCTATTCATTCGGTAGTTTTTGCCGGTTTTTCTTCGTCGGCACTGCGCTCCCGGATCGAGGATGCAGCGTGTAAGGTTGTGATTACAGCAGATGGAGGTAAACGGGGAGATAAGGTGATTGATTTAAAGAACATTGTAGATAATGCGGTGAATGATGTTTCTTGTGTAGAGCGTGTTCTGGTGGTAAAACACACTCAAACAGCAGTTGCCATGGATGAATTACGCGATAAATGGTTGGAGCCTTTAATTGATCCGGCAGCTAAAACCTGTGAACCTGAAATGATGGATGCAGAAGACCCATTGTTTATTTTGTATACCTCAGGATCTACTGGTAAGCCCAAAGGAATGGTACATACCTGCGGTGGATATATGGTATATGCAGCGTATTCCTTTCAACAAGTTTTCCAATATGAGGAAAATGATATCTATTGGTGTTCCGCTGATGTTGGGTGGATAACAGGACATTCGTACATCATATATGGTCCGTTGCTCAATGGTGCTACTTCGCTATTGTTTGAGGGTGTGCCTAGTTTTCCTGATTACGGACGCTTTTGGCAAGTCATTGAAAAGTATGGAGTAAATCAATTTTATACAGCTCCAACAGCTATTCGGGTGCTCGCTAAACAGCCCGTAGAGTTGGTAGAAAAATATGACTTATCATCGTTGAAAGTTATTGGAACTGTCGGAGAACCGATTAATGAGGAAGCGTGGCATTGGTATGACAAGCAGGTGGGAAAAGGTAAATGTCCAATTGTTGATACATGGTTTCAAACTGAAACTGGAGGGATAATGATATCCCCAATTCCTTATTCTACACCAACCAAACCAACTTTCGCGACATGGCCTCTTCCTGGTGTTCAGCTAGTGCTCATGGATCCGGAGGGCAATGAAATTCAAGGGAAGTCGGTAGATGGAAATTTATGTATATCATTTCCATGGCCATCAATGGCCCGTACAATTTGGGGGGATCACCAACGTTACATTGACACCTATTTTTCTGCGTATCCTGGATATTATTTTACAGGAGATGGAGCCCTGAGGGATCAGGAAGGTTACTATCGTATTACAGGAAGGGTAGATGATGTTATCATAGTTTCTGGGCACAATCTTGGGACTGCTCCTATTGAAGATGCAATCAATGAGCATCCGCTTGTTATTGAATCTGCAGTTGTCGGAGTACCACACGAAATCAAAGGAAATGCATTGTATGGTTTTGTTACCATCAATGATCACTCCCAAGATAAACGGCAACTTACGAACGAATTAAATGCATATATTGCTCAACGCGTCGGGCCGATTGCAAAAGTTGACTATTTTCAGTTTACCTATGGATTGCCGAAAACGCGTTCTGGGAAAATAATGCGCCGCATACTGCGAAAAGTAGCCACAGGAGATATGGATCAACTGGGGGATACTTCCACCTTATTGAACCCGGAATGTGTAGAGGATATTATACAGGGAAAATTAGAGCTATGAAACTTCCAATGGTCTTGGTAGGAATTATTGTAATCTCAGGATTATTGATTTCAAATATTATCTTCTTGAATAAATTAGAGGAGGTCAATAAATCTCAAGATTTTTATAAAATGAAATTTGAAGCGTTACAAGGGGATGTCGATGTTTTGACCTATGATTTAATCACTTCGAGGGACAGCGTACGTATTTTGCATCAAGAACTCGAACGCTGTCTGCAGCAGCAGGCAACTTTACCTGAAAACGCTACGTATGTTCGTTAGAGACAACACTATCGCTTCCGTTGTTCGCTATTTTGAAGAGCGCTTATCTCCAGTTTTTTCCGATCGAGAAGGAAAGTTAATCGCCAAATCGTTTATTGTGAAGCGATTAGGATGGAGGTCATCCGATTTTTTGATGCGGCAGAAAGATACGGTCTCCGAATCTGATTTGCTCTATTTCCGTAATGCTGTTAAACGAATTCTAGCTGGAGAACCTTATCAGTATGTTTTGGGAACGACGTATTTCTACAACTTGGAATTGGATACGGATGCTAGGGCATTAATCCCTCGCCCTGAAACGGAAGAACTCGTCGATTGGATCGTGAAAGATTATAGCAGTTATTCAGAAGGACGATTATTAGATGTAGGTACTGGCTCTGGATGTATAGCATTGGCCTTGAAAAGTGTTTTTCCCGACTGGACTGTTACAGCCGTGGATGTTTCGAAAGACGCGTTGAATTTAGTTCGGCAAAATGCACTGAAGCATTCTTTACTAAGTTAGTCAGAATCTGTCGAACCAACTGCACATTGAACTTCAATACCGTAGGCAT
>JALQTG010000313.1 GCA_023264075.1 Crocinitomicaceae bacterium | reverse complement strand
AGATAGAAGGTCAAGATACTGAAACTGTTGTTATCAGCGTTTCTGGTCAAGATAAATTTACTGCTGGAGATATCGGTAAATTCACTTCTGGTTTTCAGGTATTAAATCCAGATTTGGTACTTTGTAACATGGAGCCTTCTGTAAAGTTGGATATCGAGCTTACCATTATCAAAGGTAGAGGATACGTTAACGCAGAAGAGAATAAGGTATCAAACGTTCCTTTTGGAACAATTTTTATCGACTCTATCTTTACGCCAATTAAAAACGTAAAGTATGCCGTAGAAAATTATCGTGTTGAGCAAAAGACAGACTACGAGAAGTTAGTCCTTGAGATAAAGTCTGATGGTTCAATTCATCCAAAAGATGCGTTACAAGAGGCCGCAAAGATTTTGATTCACCACTTTATGTTGTTCTCTGATGAGCGCATTACGTTAGATAGTGAAATTAAGTCAGAAACAGAAGAGTTCGATGAAACCTCTTTACACATGCGTCAATTGTTGAAAACGAAATTGGTAGATATGGATTTATCTGTACGTGCCTTGAATTGTTTGAAAGCAGCAGATGTTGAAACGTTGGGTGACCTCGTTTCTTACAATAAGAACGACCTCTTGAAATTCCGTAACTTCGGTAAGAAGTCATTAACGGAGTTGGAAGATCTTGTAGATGCTAAGGGACTTTCATTTGGAATGAATGTAGCGAAATACAAGTTAGACAAGGAATAAGAACATTGATATAAGATTTTAAAATGAGACACGGTAAGAAATTTAATCATTTAGGTAGAAAATCTGCGCACAGAAAAGCGATGCTTTCCAATATGGCAAACTCGTTGATTGAGCACAAGAGAATTACTACCACCGTAGCAAAAGCAAAAGCATTGCGTGTTTTCGTTGAACCAATTTTGACAAAGTCGAAAACGGATTCAACTCACTCGCGTCGTGTTGTATTTAGCTACTTACAAAATAAAGAAGTAGTCACTGAACTATTTAGAGATGTTGCTCCGAAAATCGCAGACCGTCAAGGAGGTTATACGCGCATCATCCGCACAGGTAACCGTTTAGGGGACAACGCGGAAATGTGTATGATCGAGTTGGTTGACTTCAATGAATTGATGTTGGCTGGTAAGTCTGAGAAGAAAGCTACAACACGTCGTTCACGTCGTGGTGGTTCAAGCACAGCTAAGGCTACTACTCCGGCTGCAGACGCAATAGAAGAAAAAGTAGAAGAAGCAGAAGAAGTAAAGGCTGAATCGACAGAGGCTACTGAAGAAGTAGTTGAGGAGACGCCTGCTGCCGAAAGTTCTGCCGCCGAGGCACCTGCTACCGAAGAGAAATCGGATGATAGCGAAGAAGAGAAGAAAGACTAGCCTCGGCTAGTTACTCATATGAAAGGACTGTCTTCATCAAGAAGACAGTCCTTTTTTTGTGAATATACCTTTTCTATAAGCGTTTTATCTGTTGAACCCATTACCTCAAATTAGAGTTTGTTCTGAATCTGCGATGACGGAGCCTTTCCCAACCTTTGACTTTCATTTTTTTTAATAAATTATTTCGGCAAGTTCCGTACCTTTGCCCTCTTAAATAGTTTTTTTACATGGCACATAAGTCTGGTTTTGTTAATATTGTTGGTAGTCCGAATGTAGGAAAGTCTACATTGATGAATAAAATGTTGGGAGAGAAACTTTCGATTGTCACCTCGAAAGCACAGACTACCCGTCATCGGATTCACGGAATATTGAATAATGAGGATTATCAAATCGTATTTTCAGACACTCCAGGGGTCGTAAATGCTTCTTATGAGCTTCACAATTCAATGATGAGTTACGTTGATGCATCATTGAAAGATGCGGATGTCTTGTTATTTATTACGGACGTATTCGAGAACCAAATGAATCATGTGGAAACATTGGAGCGAATTAAGAAATTAAATAAACCTGTGATTTGTTTGGTGAATAAAATTGATTTGAAACCACAAGCCGAGGTTGCTGAGCGATTAACATACTGGCAAGAACAACTGCCTAAAGCAAAGGTATTACCAATTGCCGCATTGCATGGGTTTCATACAGATGTTATTTTGGATATGATTCTAGAACTCCTTCCTGAATCTCCGGCGTATTACGAAAAGGATGCGATTTCTGATCGGCCAATGCGCTTCTTCGTTTCTGAAATTATACGCGAAAAGATATTTCTGAATTTAAAAAAAGAAGTACCCTATGCCTGTCAGGTGGAAATCACTGATTACATTGAGGAAGAAGAAATAGTTAAAATACGTGCGGTCATCATTGTGGAGCGCGATTCGCAGAAAGGTATTATCATTGGTGCAGGAGGGAATCAGCTCAAATATATAGGTATAGATGCACGGAAAGATTTACAAAGTTTTATCGGGAAGAAAGTATTTTTAGAAACCTTCGTGAAGGTCGATAAGGACTGGCGATCTTCTGAAGGGAAACTAAAAAAATATGGATATTAGTTATGGGAAATATTATTGCCATTGTTGGACGCCCTAATGTAGGGAAGTCTACCTTGTTTAACAGGTTGACAGAATCTCGCCAAGCAATTGTTAAAGAGGTGAGTGGAGTCACTCGTGACCGAATTTATGGACGTGGGGAATGGATTGGTAAGGAATTCTCAGTAATTGACACAGGTGGATACGTAAAAGGTTCAGAAGACATCTTTGAAGATGAAATTCGTAAGCAAGTTGAAATTGCTATTGATGAGGCAAATGTAATATTGTTTGTTGTGGACGTAACGGCTGGAATAACAGACCTTGACGAAACGGTAGCAAATATGTTACGTCAAACGAAAAAACCGATTTACATTGTTGCGAACAAAGTAGACAATACACAGCGCGTTGGTTTATCTTCAGAGTTCTGGTCTTTTGGTATTGGAGATGTATTTGATGTTTCGGCTACTAACGGTTCAGGAACTGGTGAGGTCTTAGATGCAGTAGTTAAGCATTTTGAAAACGCTACAATTGAGTCAGACGATGATTTGCCACGAATTGCGATTATCGGTAAACCAAATGTGGGGAAATCATCTTTAGTTAACGCGCTTATTGGTGAAGAACGAAATATTGTCACACCTATCTCTGGTACTACTCGTGATAGTGTCAATACTCGTTATAATGCCTTTGGATTTGATTTCGTTTTAATTGATACAGCAGGAATTCGAAAGAAGGCTAAAGTTCATGAGGATATAGAATATTATTCTGTTTTACGATCTGTTCGAACCATCGAAAGTGCAGATGTTTGTATTATGATGATTGATGCAACGGAAGGAATCCAAAAGCAGGATTTAGCAATTTATTATATCTGTGAGAAGAATCATAAGGGAGTAGTTTTCTTGGTGAATAAGTGGGATTTAATAGAAAAAGATCACAAGACAACGAAGGAGTTCGAAGAGAGATTACGGAGTCAATTGGCACCATTTAATGATGTACCAATCCTATTTACATCTACTGTCACAAAACAAAGGATTCATAAAGCTTTAGAAGAAGCAATGCGAGTGTATGAAAATAGAATCAAGAAAATACCTACATCGCGGTTGAATGAAGTCATGCAAGCTGTGATGGAAATAAATCCACCTCCCTCTGTAAAAGGTAAATATATTCGTATTAAATACGTTTCACAACTTCCTACTCACGCCCCAGCATTTGCATTTTTCTGCAATTTACCGCAGTATGTTCGGGATGATTATAAACGATTTTTAGAGAACAAATTGAGGGAAAACTTTGATTTCGAAGGTGTTCCTGTACGTATATTCTTTCGTAAAAAATAAGAATTATTCATAGGTATTGTCAACCGAGTTCCATTCATCATGAAACTGGTTTAAAAATTCCTCCATGAACTGGTGGCGTGTCTCGGCGATTTTTCTTCCTGTCTCCGTATGCATTCGGTCTTTCAAAAGTAACAGCTTTTCATGGAAATGATTAATGGTGTGTGTTGTCTTTTGATATTCCTCTGGGGAGGAATGAAGCGTAGGTGGTATGCTGGGTTTATAAATTGGATGACCTTTGTGCCCACCATATGCAAAGGTTCTTGCTATTCCTATGGCACCAATCGCATCAAGTCTATCTGCGTCTTGTACAATTTTCCCT
>JALQTG010000206.1 GCA_023264075.1 Crocinitomicaceae bacterium | reverse complement strand
TTAAACATATTAAATTCGGTGCAAACCGTGAGTTTCTTGTTGTGATTTCCTTAATACTAGCAGGAGCAACGGGTAACTTAATCGACTCCATGTTTTACGACTTATTCTTCGAACTAGACCCTTGCATTTCTTTTAATCAATTGGATGGATCAGGAATTTACATGTCCTGCGAATACTACGGAATTGTTGAAGAAGTGGAGGTTAGAAACACCGGCTTCCTTTTTGGAAACGTGGTGGATATGTTTCAATTCGATGTAAATTGGCCTGAATGGATGCCCTGGTTAGGTGGGTCGCAGGTCTTCCCTGCTATTTGGAACATTGCAGACGCAGCTATTTCTGTTGCAGTTATTCTTGTGTTAATTCGTCAAAAAACATACTTCTCAACTCCAAAAAACGTTGAAGAAGCTACTACAGATCAACCCGAGTAATTATGTCACTTTATCCTTTCCACCTTGCGATTCCGGTTTATGATCTCGACGCGTGTCGCCACTTCTATGGCACAGTGCTCGGATTAGAAAGAGGAAGAACTTCAGATCATTGGACCGATTATAATCTATACGGTCATCAATTGGTTATTCATTTTAAAGAACGTGAAAAAACAATCGAATTGAAAACCAATGAAGTGGATGGTAAAGACGTACCTGTTCCACATTTTGGGGTAGTATTACCTATGCCTGAATGGGAAGCTCTAGCGGATAAACTCAAACGCGCCAACGTCTCTTTTATTATTGAGCCTTACGTTCGATTCAAAGGAGAAGTCGGGGAACAGGCCACCTTGTTTTTTTTGGATCCTTGTGGGAACGCATTGGAATTCAAATCATTCAATGATATGAACTCGCTTTTTGCTTATTAAGACATCATAGTCATTACTTCTTCAACTGTAAACGCTGGTGTTTACTGATGGTGTTGCCAAGGTAGTCTTTCGCAGTGATAATATAAAAGTAAACGCCCGGTTCAGCAATAATACCAGTCGTTCTATCACGACCGTCCCATGTGAAATTCACATCACTACTTTCGAAAAGAGTTCCACCATTTTCATTCAATATTACAATGCTAAAGTCACGCAATCCTTCACTTTGGATAAAGAACTCATCGTTCGATCCATCACCGTTTGGCGTGAAAAAAGTTGGAAGCAACGTGATTTTTCCGGCCACGTCAATGGTTACAGTTACAGAATATTTTGTTGATTGATCGGCTCTTTGCGCTGTAGCAACAACATCAAACATACCGGATTCCGTAAAAATATGTTCTGCCTCAGTCCCCGTATAGGTCAATCCATCCCCAAAATCCCAAACAATTTTTTCAGCATCTTTTGAAAGCGCCTTAAATGAATAATGTTGGTTGGAATGCTTAGTATATTCAACGGTAACTTCCAAAGGAGAAACAACAATTTTATCTTCCAAACGCTCCGTCTCATCTTGAACAGACCGTTCTTCATTAAGATTAGCTAGGGGGTCGCTAATTGGTAAAACTGGGGTTGGTAGCTCTTCTGGAAGTGCTATCGTTTCAATAGGTGTCAATTGGGTTTCACCTTGCGTAGTATTGTCAGTGAGACCATCTTCGTTGATGGTGGCAGTAGAAATGACTGAATCCGACTCTTCATCCGATAATTGGTTCGCCCCATCTTCATGAATATTTTTTTCAACAATTGAAATGGTCTTCGACTTACCATTAACTGATTTATCAATGTCTGAGGTTGTTGTAACCACAAAATATGTCCCTATAGCAGCTGCTGCTAAGATCACAGATACAGCAATTTTAATTGAAACAGCAGACTTTAAAGCCACAATAGAACTTCCAGCAGAGCCAACTGCAGTATTCCACAATTGGCCTTGGATTCCTTTCCAAAGTTGAGGGTCAACCGGGACTTGATGATTACCAAGTTCACGTTGAAACAAATCTTTTATGTCGTCTTTACCGTTCAATCTTCAATTTTTCTAATGTATCTCGCAACACGGATCGCGCTCTAGAGTATTGGGATTTTGAAGTGCTTTCCGTAATGTCTAACATTTCAGCAATTTCCTTATGGCTATAACCTTCTATCGCAAACAAGTTGAACACCGTGCGGTAACCATCTGGCAAAGCCTGCACAAGCGTCATCAAATAATCTGCTTGTAGCTGCGCTTCCGTATGGTTTCGTTGCTTTAGTTCAAATGAAACATCATCTAACTCGAGGTCCGTTTGATGCTTTTTATCCTTTCGCAATTGATCCAAAGCGGTATTCACCATTATTCTTCTCACCCAACCTTCCAAAGAACCATCCAATTTGAAGTTATGAATATTCTTAAAAACCTTGATAAATCCGTCTTGTAAGACATCTTCAGCTCGCTCTTTGTCTCGAATGTAACGCATTGCAACAGCCAACATTTTCGCGGCAAAAGCATCAAACAATTGTTGTTGGGCCTTTGCGCTTCCGGAAACACATTCTTTTACAAGCGTTTCTTCATTCATAAATACAAATCGATTCTTAGACCACAAAGTAAGAAAAAAGGTTGCATGTAGATGTAATAAAAATTAACTCCTTATTTTTGACGCGTAATTTATCCAATGTGAAAAACTTCAATAGCACCTGTGTCCTGCTGCTACTCTTGACCTGTCAATTTATTACTTTTGGACAAAAACCAGCTAAAAAAGGTTTTTGGAAAGCACATCTGGCACTATCAGAGGGAGTTGATCTGCCTTTTTCTATGTTATTCAATGAGCAAAAAGGTGAACTCATTGTGATAAACGATGAGGAACACATCACACTCGAACTTATTGAAAAAACCAGTGATAGTAC
>JALQTG010000140.1 GCA_023264075.1 Crocinitomicaceae bacterium | reverse complement strand
AATGAGAGATTCAATATGGGCTGAAACTAGTAAACTAGTAGAAGAAGACCCATGGTATCTTATTAGAGATTCAATATCAAATACAGTTACTATTTTAGTAATTGACTCAATAACATTATTTAAAGCCATCGCGCATGCGATGGCTTTTTTGTTTAATTTTGAACATGCGCTCAAGAAAATCACCTATTGGCTTTTTTGATTCGGGATACGGTGGACTCACCGTACTTTCGGATGTGCGAAAAATGCTTCCTGAATATGATTATCTCTATTTAGGGGATAATGCGCGAGCGCCCTACGGAGCAAGGTCTTTTGAAGTAGTTTATGAATATACTTGGGAGTGTGTAAAAGAATTATTTCATCGTGGGTGTGATTTAGTGATTGTAGCGTGCAATACTTCCTCGGCCAAAGCATTGAGAACAATCCAGCAAGTTAATTTGATTGACTACCCAGGAAAACGTGTACTCGGAGTGATTAGGCCTAGCGCAGAAGTTATTGGGAATTATTCGAAAACAAATCATGTTGGTATTCTTGCTACAGAAGGAACAGTTCGGTCCAATTCTTACCTTCTCGAAATTGAAAAATTCTTTCCAGAACTGTACGTTTACCAACATGCTTGTCCACTTTGGGTCCCCTTGATTGAAAATAATGAATACGATTCCGAAGAGGGTAGGGGTTTTATTAAAAAAGATGTCCTAAAACTACTCGAAATATCACCTTCAATCGACACCATCGTTTTAGGGTGTACGCATTACCCGTTGATTCAAAATTATATTGAGAGTATCTTACCGAAAAATATTACAATACTCAGCCAAGGGCCAATTGTTGCTGCATCTTTGAAAAGTTATCTGCTTCGTCATAATTGGCTAGTTAAGAAACTTTCGACACAGCAAAATATGCATTTTCTCACACCTGAGTTACGCCAAGAGTTTGATGCTAATGTCAAAAGGTTATTAGGAATTGAAATTCAGTCAGAGCACATTAAAATTAATACGATCTAGTATGTCATTTATAATATCATGTCGCGGCATTGATCCCGAAGTTGGAGAAGACTGTTGGATAGCCCCAAATGCAACTTTAGTGGGAGATGTGAAACTAGGCGAAAGCTGCAGCGTTTGGTTCAATGCGGTTATCCGAGGTGACGTCAACTCAATACGAATTGGAAATCAGGTGAATATTCAAGATGGTGCGGTACTTCATTGTACATTTGAGAAGACAACCGTTCAGATTGGCAACAACGTGTCTATAGGTCACAATGCTTTAGTGCATGGATGTACTATTGAAGATAATGTTTTGATCGGAATGGGCGCGATTGTGATGGATAATTGCATAGTAAAAAGTGGATCGATTATCGCTGCGGGTGCTGTTCTTTTAGAAAATACTGTTGTTGAAGCTGGTGAGTTGTATGCTGGTGTTCCTGCCAAAAAAGTGAAGAACATATCCAAAGAACTATTTGAAGGCGAGGTGAAACGTATTGCTACCAATTACAAACTTTATTCTTCATGGTTTAAGTAGAGGGGGAGCTTGCGGGATCAATCTTTTCAAAAAATCATCTATTTAAGCACTTGCTTTTATGAGATGACGATGTATATTCTTCAGCTAGCTAGTTGTTCACGCTTATCGAAACTTTCCACTTCTACCCTTTCTACTTTTCACCTATCTTAGACCTGTATACTTTTCATGAAAAAAAATAATTTAACGTTTATTTAGTACAATTAGTTTGATACTTTTGTTAATGAAGAATTATGTCAACGTTAATACATTTTTAGCGGTTGGCTGTATTTAAGAATCTTTTTTTCTATATTTACACTCTTCAACAAATAAATAGTAAGAATAATTTAAATATTACTTATGACACGAAAACTCTACTTATTAGCCTTAATTGTCACGCTTTCAATAGGTTGTGTATTTGGACAAGCAGGTTTGGGTTCGATTCAGGGTTCTGTAATCGATAAAGACTCGAAAGAGCCAATTGCCTTTGTCAAAGTGATTATTTCTCAAGGAGGGATTATCAAAGGTGGTGCCGAAACTGATTTTGATGGTAAATTCCAATTTCCATCGGTCAATGCGGGTACATATGATGTGGAATTTAGATCTCCTGAACACCAGCCTAAGAAAATTCAAGGTGTAGGGGTTTCTCCCGATAAAATCACTTTCTTAGACAAAACCGAAATTGGGAAGCCAGATGACGTGAAAGAATTAGAAGAGGTTCAAGTAATTGCCTATAAAGTTCCCTTGATAAACAAAGATGGTGGGGCTGCTGGTTTAACGATTACTCGTGAAGACATTGCGAAGTTACCAGTTCGTTCTGCTCAAGGTGTTGCATCAACTGTAGGAGGTGTCAATGAGTCTGAAGGTACGGGTGGATTAAGTGTACGCGGTTCTCGTGAAGATGCGTCTTATTATTTTATTGATGGTATTAAGGTTAGGGGTTCTGCCAACTTGCCAAAGTCTGCACTTGAAGAGGTGACTGTTATCACAGGTGGTCTTCCAGCGAACTATGGTGATGCAACCGGAGGTATCATCTCTGTGACGACTCGTGGTCCGTCTGCTCAATACTTTGGTAGTTTAGAGGCGGTATCATCTGGTTTTTATATCAATGGAGCTGATCCGCTTGGATACGATGGTAAAGTAATTGGGTTAGATAAGTTTGGTTACAACCTATTCGAGGGAATGCTTTCTGGTCCACTTTTAATGAGAAAAGATTCTACAGGTAAGAAAACGGAGCCGCTTGTTGGTTTTTTAGTTTCAGCTACGTTCAATGACAACTTAGATCCTCGTCCTACTGCTGAAGGTGGATGGAGAGTGAAAAAAGAAGTTCGTGATGAATTATTGGAGAACCCATTAAGACCTTCTGCTTCTGGTGAAGGTAACTTTAGTAATGCGAACTTCCTTCGATTGGATGATTTTGAGCGCACTCCATGGAGAATGAATTCAAGAAGAAGTACTCTTTCAGCTGCCGGTAAGATTGATGTGAATACGGGGCCAAGAGCTAACTTAACTTTTGGTGGTCAGTTGAATTACAACTACGGTAAGTCATACAGTTACTCAAATTCGTTGTTTAATTTTGATAACTTCGGATACAATAATGCATTAGACTGGAGGGTTTATGGTCGTTGGACACAACGTTTCATTAATGATCGTGAAGGTTCAAGCTCGAAAGTGAAAAGTTTCTACTATAACATCATGGTGGATTATTCTCAATCGAGAAGAAATACGTTCGATGAGCGTCACGGATTTGATATTTTCAATTACGGACACGTTGGTTTTTATGAAACAACGAGAAGACCTACTTATGGATTTAATGTTACCGGTGATAGTTTAATTCATAATGGTTTCCAAGATGTGGAGGTCTCTTTTACTCCTTCTGAAACAAATACTTCTTTAGCTGCAATTACTTCTCAGTACTATGATATTTATGCTGGTCAGCCAGAGGGGCGTTATGAAAACCTTACGCAGATTCTGCAAGGTAATGCACTTAGAAATGGTGACTCACCGAATAGCATTTATTCTCTTTGGGGTGCTTTGGGTACTCCATTTAACGGATTCTCTAAATCTGAAGCAGAGCAATTCCGTATTACAGGTTCTGGTTCAGTGGTAATCGGTGGCCACTCTATATCACTTGGTTTTGAATACGAACAACGTTGGGATAGAGCTTGGGGTTCAGGAAATGCTGGTCCTATCGGGATTTGGGAGGTCGCAAGACAATACATGAATAATCATATTTTGGAGTTAGATGTAAATAGTCCCACATACGACTTTTTTGGGAATTTCCCGAGAGCAACTTACGATCGATTGAATGCCGGATATGCAAGTCTATCTGGAACAGGAGAATATGGAGGTGCTGTGAATTCGGATGAGCAGTTTTTCTTTGATTATAATTTTAGAGAGTATTTGGCGACTCAAGGAATTGGTTCTGGTGGAGCAGGGAATGAGTTTGTAGATATTGATAATTATGACCCAAGTATTTTCGAATTGGAATGGTTCTCGCCAGATGAGTTATTCAATCAAGGTCAGAACTTCATCTCTTATTATGGTTACGATCACACAGGAAAAAGAGTTAACGGTAATACTGATATCAATGGTTACTTTAATGATTTTGATGAAAATGGAAACTATCGTCGTTTTATTGGAGCATTTCAACCAGTGTACATCGCAGGTTACATAATGGATAAGTTCGCTTTTGACGACATCGTATTTAACGTGGGTCTTCGAATGGACATTTTTGATGCGAATCAACCTGTATTGAAAGATCCTTACTTGTTCTTTAACTCAAGAACAGCTGCTGAAGCGCTTGCACTTAAGGGATCCGATCCTGCTTATGATTGGGTAAACATTCCTGGAAGTATCGGCGATGACTATATAGTATACGTTAATGATGTAGATAACCCAACACAAATTAATGGTTTCCGAAGTGGAGAAACATGGTTTAATGCAAATGGTGATGTGATTGAAGACCCTTCAACTTTGCGTGGAGCTGCTGGTATTGCACCATGGTTGTTAAACCCAGGTCAAGAGCGTCCTTCTGCGGATGCCTTTGAAAGATACAAGCCGTCAGTTAACTTTATGCCACGTATTGCATTCTCATTCCCGATTTCGGATGAAGCAATGTTCTTTGCAAATTATGACGTACTTACTAAGCGTCCAACTACTGGTCTCCGTTTTGACCCGATTGACGTGCAATTTATTCGTGACAGAAATGTAATTATTAACAATGCGAACTTACGTCCGGAGAGAACAATTGACTATGCATTCGGTTTCCAGCAAGTACTCTCAAGAACGTCATCATTGAAAATTAACGCGTTTTACCGAGAGTTAAGAGACCAAGTGCAGGTGCGCAACTTATTTGAAGCTTACCCATCTACATACAGAACTTATGGTAACCGTGACTTCGGTACTGTAAAAGGAATCACATTTGAATATGACCTTCGTCGCACAGGAAATGTTAGAATCAATGCTAACTATACATTGCAGTTTGCTGACGGTACAGGCTCTGATCCAAACTCTGCGTTGAGCTTTGTGAATGGTAACCAACCTGACTTGCGTTTTATCTATCCTTTTAACTATGATCAGCGACACGCATTTGCGTTTACCGTGGATTATCGCTATGGAAAGGGGAAAGATTACAATGGACCACGTATTAAAGACTTCAATGTGTTCGAAAATACAGGTTTGAACATTATTACTTTGGTGAACTCAGGAACGCCTTATTCGCGTCAAAATAATATTACACCAACAGCTCAAGGAATTGGTACGCCTCAGTTGATTGGTGCATTGAACGGTTCACGTAAGCCTTGGACATATAGATTAGACCTTCAGTTGGATAGAACAATCGATCTTGAATACGGTAACGATGATGATAAGAAACGTGCATTCTTAAATGTTTATGTTCGTGTGACTAATTTATTCAACCAATTCAACGTGTTGAATGTTTACAGAGCAACAGGTAACCCAGATGATGATGGTTATTTAGCTGCTTCCCAATCGCAAGCAACAATTCAGAACCAGTTGGATGAGCAATCTTTCCGTGATATGTATCAAATGGCAGTGGACAACCCATTTAATATTAGTATACCGAGAACGATTCGTTTAGGTGTTAAAATTGACTTTTAATAATGTTTAATATAAAAGAAGTAGCCATGAAAAATTACTTAATTATAGCAATCTTGTTCCTTGCAAGTTGGAATGGGTGGTCGGCGGAGCATCCGTTGAATCACGATCCGAAGGCAAAGGGAAAAGAGATTAAAGATATCAATCCTCAGGCTTATGCTAAGGCAAATTGCCCTCCTTCCAATGCACGTTTGTTCATGGAGTTTAACGACGTGAAAGCATTGATTGAAGTAGGTGGTTCGATGTGGCAAAATCGTCAAGTAGGTGCTTCTTCTTATGAAGTTCCTAAGGGTAGTGGAAACCATGTGATCTTCTCAGGTTCAATTTGGATGGGAGGATTAGACGTGAACGGACAGTTGAAGCTTGCGGCGATTAAGTTTCGTCAGGGTAATGACTTCTGGGCAGGTCCTTTGTCTCAAGTTGTGAATTCTGGGAATTACGATCCATCACAACCAGTTGATGCAAGTTCAATCAGAGATTTTGGTGCGGCTACCATCGATCCTGATGTATGTTCAGAGTATGATAAGTTCTTTACGATGCGTAAAGCGGAAGTAATTGCCTTTACATTGGCATTTGAGTGTAATCAAGACCCCGATTGTACAGATGAATTCCCAGTGCTTACGAATGATGTATTGAACAGAATTAATAACTGGCCAGCTCATGGTGATATTTCCCGTGGTCAAGATTTCTATTTAGCTCCTTTCTATGATTATGCCTCTGAAGGTGCATCTGGAGATGGTGTATATGACCCTTCTCAAGGTGATCATCCATGGTATGATGACATTTTAGGTCGTGATGATATCGAATGTGGAATTGACCGTAGAATTTCTCTTTTCGGTGATGAAACACACTGGTGGGTTTTCAATGACAAAGGGAATATTCACACTGAAACTGGCGCAGATCCGATTGGTATGGAAATTCGTGCGCAGGCTTTCTCATTTGCTACTAATGATGAAGTGAACCGTATGACTTTCTATAACTATGAAATGATTAACCGTTCAACACAGACGTTATTTTCTACTTATTTCTCGCAGTATTGTGATGCCGATGTTGGTTTTGCATTCGATGATTATGTAGGATGTGACGTGTCACGTGGTTTAGGTTACGCATACAATGCGGTAAACTTTGATCCAGGAGGAAACGGTGCAGTAGGTTATGGAGATAATCCTCCAGCAGTTGGTATTGACTTCTTCGAAGGTCCTTATCAAGATGCAGATGGTATTGACAACGTTGGTCCTCGATTTGAAGAGCAACCAGATGGTTCTTTTGAATTCGTTGTACCTACGGTCTCTGAGGCATTGTCATCGGGAGGTATTGTATACCGTGATTTAGGAATCGGTTATTCCGATGGAATTATCGATAATGAGCGTTTTGGAATGAGAAGATTTAACTATTACATTAATGGTTCTGGTCCAAACGCCGACCCTCAATCACCGACTGATTATTACAATTACATGACAGGTAGATGGAGAGATAACTCGTTGAACTTTTATGGTGGTAATGGTTATACAGGAAGTACTGGTATTACTGCAATTCAATCCTCACACTTATATCCAAAAGAATCTGATCCGTTGTTTTGGGCAACTCAAGGAGTTGATCCAGGATGGGAATGGTCTGAAACGGATACGGATGGTAATGGTTTAGCAAATCCAGCGGACGAGGATAAGCGTTTTATGCAGCATGCAGGTCCATTTACCTTAACACCAGGTGCAGTAAATAACTTAACGGTTGGTGTTGTTTACGGACGTGCATTCGAAGGAGACCCTTATGCTTCTGTTCTTTCAGTAAAAAGAAATGACACTAAAGCCCAGGCACTTTTTGACAACTGTTTCCGTATTCTTGATCCTCCCTCGGCTCCAGTTTTGGAAATCATTGAGTTAGAAAACGAACTGGTATTGTTGATTGACAATCCTTTCGGGAACAATGTAAATGAAGCTTACGAAGAAGAAGATAACATTAACATCGTTGATCCAATTGATGGTTCTTCAATCGATAAATTCTACCGTTTCGAGGGTTACCAAATCTACCAAA
>JALQTG010000119.1 GCA_023264075.1 Crocinitomicaceae bacterium | reverse complement strand
GGTCAAACAGAACGCCTTGATCAATTGAGCGAAATGGTTACCTTAATGAAAAGTGGAACAACTCAAGCGATTTCAGCGCAAGCTTTAAAGGACATGTTTGCGAATACTGGAGGTAATGGAAATGGAAACTTTTCCTTCAGTTCCACAAAACAATTAAAAGACAAATGTTTTTCATTGGATCAAACATTGTTTGAAACATGGATGGATAGCATCGCAAAATCGAGCTTAAGTTTCGATCAGGCTGCCTCCGATGGTCAAGCAGGAGTGCTCACAACAGGGACTTCAACGTACTTATTTGACGATAAAGGAATTGAACATCTCCAGTTTATTGAAAAAGGGCTAATGGGAGCCGTTTTTATGCACCAAGCATTGAACGTATATTTTGGTCCAGGAAAAATGGATGTAGATAATACAACCGCTGTTGACCCATCAACAGGTAAATATTATACTGCTATGGAACACCATTTTGATGAAGCATTTGGTTATTTCGGAGTGGATATTGATTTCCCAACCACCATTCCCAACCGTTTTTGGGGAAAATATTGCGATGCGCAAAATGGAATTCTGAATTCGAATGCAGATATGATGAACAACTTCTTGAAAGGACGTGCAGCAATTACGAATGATGTACTTGCCGACAGAGATGCTGCCATCTTGAACATCCGTAAAGAATGGGAAGAAATTTCTGCTTATCAAGCGATTAAATACCTTAACGACGGTCTTGCCTCATTTGGTAACGACAATGCAAAATTCCTTCACGTACTTGCTGAAGCCTATGCTTTTGCTTGGAATTTACGCTACGCTCCTGTTGAAACACGCAGAATTTCCCCAACAGAACACGCCGATTTGATGGCCTTGTTTCCGGAGAACTTTTGGACATTTACCATTGCTGATATCAATACAATTAAAGCAGCGATTGAAGCGAAATATTAATTCAAAAACTTATAAGCATGAAACGTTTAGTCTCGTTACTCCTTATTTTAGCCTTTACATTGGGTTGTAATAAAGATCCTGATGATCCAAAACCAGAGTTCAATAAAGCAACATTGTTGTCGAATATATCTGGAGAGATCATTTTGCCTTCAATTGCTCAGTTTTCAGCAGACCTCAACAACTTGTCTGCGGTATATTCACAATTCTCAACTGATCAAACTCAAGCCAACTTTGTTGGTGTTCAAGAAGCTATTCAAACAGCTTATTTGACGTGGCAGACCGTAAAGATTTTTGACTTTGGTCCGATTCGTACAAATGGTATCAAAAGCGCAATTGGAACCTATCCATCCGACACTGCTGTAATTGCTTCAAACATTGCATCCGGTTCATACAACTTGTCCTCCTTGAGCAATGCAGATGCGATCGGACTATCAGCGCTGGACTATCTGTTTTTTAAACAAGGTGCATTGAATGAACTGCAAACGAACGCGAATTACCTTACCTATGCCGGAGACGTGATTGCTAAAATGGTGGCGGAATTCGCAGTAGTAACAAACCAATGGACTACTTATAAAGCGACATTTGATGCTTCGAAGGGAACTTCTTCCACCTCTGCATTTTCGGAATTTGTGAACGAATTTAACCGCGACTTTGAATTAGCCAAAAATGCAAAAATCGGAATCCCACTTGGAAAACAAAGTCTGGGCATACAACTTCCAGAATACATCGAGGCACGCTACAGTGGTATCTCCCTTGACTTATTAGAAGAAAGTATCCGTGCACTTCAAAAAGTATATAATGGAGTTGGTTTTACTAGCGGAGTGAATGGACAAGGATTTGATGATTACCTCGTTCACCTTGAGAAAGAGCAACTCGACGCAACAATTGATAATGGTTTTACCGCCATAATCAATAAAACTGTCTCTTTTACGAATACGTTAGAACAAGAAATGGCGGTGAACATTCCACAATTGGATGTGCTGTATAGTTTACTTCAAGGCCATGTAATACATATTAAAACAGACATGACCTCTTCCTTCGGAGTTCTTATCACCTATCAAGATAACGACGGTGACTAACACTTTTTCGAATAGCGGCAATCACTTTCTTTATCAGAAGGTCAGCATCGCCCCATTGATTATGTTCAGGATAATCTTTGGGGCATTGCTTCTTCTTGGTGCCCTACGTTTCGTGAGCAAAGGTTGGGTGGAACAATTGTATATTCTCCCCAACTATCACTTTGGTTATTTGGGTTTTGAATGGGTGCAAAAACTTCCAGGTAATTGGATGTATCTTCCATTTATTGTAATGATTATTACCGCTCTACTGATCATTGTTGGGTACTTCTATCGATTTGCCATTACCTTATTTTTCTTGTGTTTCACCTATGTGGAGCTCATTGATAAATCGTATTATCTCAATCATTATTATTTCGTGAGCTTAATGTGTTTTATTCTCATTTGGCTTCCTGCAAACCGCTATTTTTCATTGGATGTTGCACGAAATAGAGTGTCCGAGCAACACGTAGTACCTTATTGGACCATTCGTCTCATACAGTTTCAGCTCGGTTTGGTATATTTTTTCGCAGGGCTTGCAAAACTGAATTCAGACTGGCTCATCGAGGGACAGCCCCTAGGAATTTGGCTTCAGGCGCACCACAACATTCCCCTTGTCGGACCATTGCTTCAAGAAAAGTGGATGGCCATCGCCTTTAGTTGGGCAGGATGCTTCTATGATTTATTCATCGTCTTCTTTCTCCTTGCAGCACGCACCCGGAAATTCGCCTATTTCTTTGTTGTTTTCTTTCACTTGGTAACGTGGTACTTATTTCCCATTGGTGTATTTCCATGGGTGATGATTTTTTCTACGCTCATCTTTTTCTCACCCAATTTTCATGAACGGCTGCTGCGCCGAATCCAATTACTGTTCGGAAAAGACAAATCGTTGGATAGCGGCACTACTGCCAGCAGCACACCTTTTCCCGCTAGACGTTGGGTGACTATGACCATTGGACTTTATATCCTATTTCAACTCGTGGTGCCCTTTCGATACCTGTTGTATCCAGGCAACCTGTACTGGAATGAGGAAGGGTTTCGCTTCTCTTGGCGCGTAATGCTCATGCACAAAGAAGGTCATGCCGTGTTTTACCTCAAGGATAAAAAAACGGGGCGTGAATCTGAGATTAATAACGCGAAGTTCTTAACGCGTACGCAAGAAGATCAAATGGCGACTCAACCCGATATGATTTTACAGTATGCGCAATTTCTTAAGTCACATTATCAGGGACAAGTGTTGCATTTTGGCGATCAAAAATTTACCATCGAAGACCCGGCCATTCACGCTGAAATTTATGTCAGTTTAAACAATAGATTATCACAGAAATTCGTGGATAAGCGGCATGACCTTACTACCTTTGCGTACGATTTAAAACACCGAAAATGGCTTGAGCCATTTAACGAATGAAATACATCCTCTACATATCATTTATACTGCTTTCAGTACTAGAAACACGTGCGCAAAGCCTGCGTGGAATATTGGTAGATCCCGAGAGCGCGGCTATTCCGGGTGCAAAAATAGAAAATACAAGCACCTTATTTAAAACGCGGACTGACGTTAAAGGGCAATTCAGTATTTCAGCAAAAGAAAATGATACCCTTCTTTTCACATCGTTTTCGTATGATACTCTGCGCGTTGTTGTCTCCAGTAAGATGCTCCAAACCAAAGACAAATATAAACTCAATTATTTATCTAAAGAATTTGAGGAAATCAACATTACCCAAAAGCGAATGGCTTCCTTTGATGTAGGCTTTCTCCCTCCAGTAAAAGGGGTTCGATTAAACTCGGGTACCAATGCAATTATTGAATTGGAAAATTTAAGTGGCGCTAAATCTACGGGAAATCCGCGCGAACTCTTTGCAAAAATTCCAGGAATTAATATTTGGGAAAACGACGGTGCTGGAATACAAATGGGTATTGGTGGTCGCGGATTAAGCCCCAACCGTACCGCGAACTTTAATACGCGACAGAATGGTTACGACATCAGTGCAGACGCACTCGGTTATCCCGAAAGTTATTATACTCCGCCAATCGAAGCCCTAAAATCCATTGAGATCATTCGCGGGTCGGCCGCCCTTCAATTCGGAACGCAGTTCGGTGGATTACTTAACTTCGTGATCAAAGACCCTGTTAATCACACGCCACTAGAGATCACTACCCGCACAACGGCAGGAGGATATGGCTATTTTGGAACATTTAACCGACTCTCCGGAAGCGCTAACCGACTTTCCTATCAAGTTTATCATCAATACAAACGGGGATATGGGTACCGTGAGAACAGCGGTTTTTACCAGCATCAATTATTTGGTCAACTGGGTTATGCCATAACTGAAAAATGGCAGGTGGGTGTTGAAATCACAAAAATGTCGTACTTAAGTCAACAAGCTGGTGGTCTTACCGACTTAATGTTTCAAGAAAATCCCAGACAAAGCATTCGTGATAGAAACTGGTTTCACGTAGATTGGAACATGCTCGCTGTGACTTCCACTACTGAAGTGGGCAGAAACGGTACCGTGGATGTTCGTGCTTTTGGTATGTTGTCTGAACGTCAAACACTTGGGTTTTTAGGGAAAGTAACTCAAGGCGACCCTGGAGGGAGAAGAGAGATGATTGATTCCCAGTTTAAAAACAAGGGAGTAGAGGCTCGCTACCTTCAAAAATACTGTATTTCGAAGAAGGAAGATAAGTGGCCCATTAAAGGAGCCTTTTTAGTTGGCGCTCGTTTTTACCAAGGCCAAACGGTCACCAACCAAGGAACAGCAACTGATGGCACCGGCGCCGACTTCGACTTCAAAAATCCTTCGGATTTAGAAAATTCATCGTTCACTTACCCCTCATTGAACCGCGCGCTATTTGCAGAAAACATGCTTTTTATTGGCAAAAAAGTACGCATAAATTTTGGTATGCGCCTCGAAAATATTTCGAGCAGTGCAGGTGGATATTATAAACGCTACTCGATCCATCCATTTAACTTTGATACGCTTAATGTGGCAAAAATTCGCGACTCGAATACCGTGGTGCGTAATGTTCCTTTATTTGGAGCGGGAATATCCTATAAACTCGCGAAACATCATCAATTGTACACCAATGTCACGCAGAATTATCGCGCGATTAACTTTACTGACATTCGGGTCAACAATCCGAATATTGTCATCGACACGGCTATACGCGATGAGTATGGATTTACCGCTGAATTGGGTTGGCGTGGACTCCTCAAGGAATTCATGATTTATGATGTAGCAGTATTTTACATTTTCTACGGCGACAAAATTGGACTAGCGCCATTGCCCGGAACAATCGTAAGAGAGCGCACCAATATTGGGGATGCTCAAAACTATGGCGTGGAGACATTTTTAGAAATCAATTGGTCAAAAGCCGTTAACGATTCAGCACAGCATCAAATCTCTAGTTTTATCAATGCGTCCTATATCAATGCGAATTACATTAATTCCAAAGAGCCTAATTTCTTGGATAAAAGAGTAGAGTACGTGAGCGCCTTGATTCTCAAAACTGGACTGAAATACCATTATCGTCAGCTCATCCTTCAAGCGCAGTTCAGTTATAATTCGGAACAGTTTTCGGATGCTTCAAACGCTGTTGAGCCTTCTGGAGATGCTATTCTTGGCGTCGTTCCAGCGTATTATGTCATCGATTTTTCGGGACGCTACCAGTTTAAGAAAAACTTCTCTGTGGAGTTAGGTATCACGAATTTAACGAACAATCAATACTTTACCCGTAGAGCGACTGGTTATCCTGGACCCGGTATATTACCTTCTGACGGTGTGAGTTTTTACACCACGATTCAATATCAATTCAAATTAAAAAATCGTCATTGATCTTTCAGGAAGTTGAGCTTGGTGCGCGTTTCGTTGAGTTCTTCCTGCCGCAAAACAACGCGAATGATTCCTTCATCATTAGTAAGCTGGCCTTGAATAGTGCCCAGGGCATCAATAACCGAAGAATCTCCTGAATACTCGAGGCCATTGGCATCTGTTCCGACGCGATTCACACCTATTGCATAACATTGATTTTCAATAGCTCTCGCTTGTAGCAACGTTTTCCAGTGCAGACTTCTGCGACTCGGCCAATTTGCAACGTACAACAACACATCATAATCAGGAACTTGGAAATCATTGACCTTGTTCCTGCATTGCTCCGGGAAACGCAAGTCATAGCAAACTTGGAGCAATATCTTCCATCCTTTATAAGTAATGATGGTATTCTTCATACCGGAAGAATAATGTTCATCCTCTTTAGCTAGGGTAAACAACTTTCGTTTGTCATAGGTATCCACCTCCCCGCTAGGAGCAATAAACACCATGCGATTAAAGTACTTCCCATCTTCAAAAATTATCAACGACGCAGCAACCGCTGTCTCCAATCGCTTCGCTTGATGAATCAACCATTGCATACCTTCCCCATCCATCGATTCTGCCATTTCTTGGGCATTCATTGTGAATCCAGTATGAAACATTTCGGGAAAAATAAGAATATCGGTCGGCTCCAAATTTTCCAACAGCTTTTCAAAATGCTGAAAATTCTGTTGTTTTTCCTCCCAAAATTGCTGGGTTTGTACCAAGGAAACTGCTAAATCTTGCATAGTTTTTCGGCTGCTTTAATGAGTGTATCATTGTCCTTAGCGAAGCAAAAACGAATCAACTTGTCGTCATGCTTATCTCTATTGAAAACGGAAATTGGAATTACTGCAACACCATACTTTTTGGTCAACTCGATAGAAAAGTCAACATCACTTAAATCAGATATTTCCGAGTAACGCGCCACTTGAAAATAGGATCCTTTGCAGTCTAACAACTCAAATTTACTTCCAGCAATCAAGTTTCGAAACAAGTCTCTTTTTTGTTTGTAAAAGCTACTTAATTCGCTCAAGTCAGTTTGGGGAAGATACTTTGCTAATGCAGCTTGGGCTGTGCTGTTAACACAAAACACATTGAATTGGTGCACTTTTTTTATTTCTGACATGATGAATTCCGGGGCAACTAAATAGCCAATTTTCCAACCCGTCACATGGAATGTCTTCCCAAATGAAGACACCACAATCGTCTTGTTTACGAGCTTCTCACGCGAATTCGCACTACTATGCGGCGCATCAAAATGAATATACTCGTACACCTCATCCGACAGAAATAATATATGAGGATGTTTATCCAGAATTGCCTCTAACGCTTCAATATCTGTTAAACTGAGAACTGCTCCCCCTGGATTGTGTGGATTGTTTACGATGATCAGTCGCGTTTTCGCTGTTATGGCATCGTTCACCTTGTTCCAATCTACGCTGAAGTCTGCATTTAAATTCACATGTACAGGTCGGCCTCCGCATAGTTCTACTGCGGGCGCATAACAATCATACGACGGATCTAAGACCACAACTTCATCCCCAGCATGCACAACTGCTTGAATTGCCGTGAAAATTGCTTGGGTTGCTCCAGCGGTAATCAATAACTCCGAGTCAGGGTGAATGTGTCGCCCGTAATGGGTACGTATCTTTTCCGCTACCTCCACCATGAGTGGACCATAGCCCGGCATCGGCATGTACTGATGGAATGATTCATCAATAACCTCGTGATAAGCATTGATTAACTCTTTGTTGACAGGGAAATTCGGGAAACCCTGGGATAAGTTAATTGCATTATATTCTGCAGCCATTTTCGACATAACGGTGAAAATGGTTGTACCTACATGGGGAAGTTTAGACGTGAGTGTGTGCATACTCAAAATTACTAAAAAATGACTTCCAGCATTCGCGTAGTAAAAGAATTCGGATATTTCGTCTCAATTGGGCGTACTGAACTTCCAAAAACTACCCAAAAAAAAGAGGAGAAACAACCGTTCCTCCTCTTCTATTCGTTTTCACTAAATTATTCTGCTGCTGCTTCAGTAGCTTCTGCTCCTTCAGCACCTTCTTCAGCTTCATCGTCATCGCTATCAAGAACAGAACCACGGGCTCTTTTCACTGATACAACAACTGCATTTTGTGGGTCTAACATCGTTACTCCTGGAAGTACCACATCGCTTACACGACGAGACTGACCAATACGAATCGGCGTAATGTCGATTTCGATTTCTGACGGAAGATCTTTCGGCAATGCTTGTACTTTCAAACGACGGAATACTTGTTGTAAACGTCCACCGTTTAATACACCGCGTGAACGACCTACTAATTTCACTGGAATACCAATAGTCACTGGCTTGTTATCCACTAACTCAAGGAAGTCAACGTGTTGAACTGTATCTTTTACAGGGTGCATTTGCAACTCCTGGATAACTCCTGTTTTCTTCGTTCCATCGATGTCTAACTCGATGATAAATACGTCGGGAGATACTACGATTTTTTGGATGTCGATGTGACGCACAGAAAAATAAATCTGCTCTCCCGTTCCGTAAAGTACACAAGGTACACTTCCACTGTTACGAACAGCCTTAGCGTCCTTTTTCCCTACGCTCGCTCTTGGCGAACCGCTCAATTGTACTGTTTTCATTTGTTTATATTAAGAGATTATAAAATGTGAACTAATTGATTTATTTTCCAATAATGAATGAATCACGTCGGCAAACAAATCTGCAGTGGATAAAACGCGAATTTTATCACTGTGTTGTTTTAATGGAATCGTATCTGTGACTATCAATTCCGTTAAGTTTGAATTATTGATGCGCTCATAAGCTGGTCCTGAGAGCACTGCATGCGTGCAAAACGCGCGTACACTTTTCGCACCTTTTTCCATGAACAGATCAGCTGCTTTGGTCAATGTACCGGCAGTATCACACATGTCATCCACAAGTATGACGTCTTTTCCTTCTACATCACCAATTACAGTCATTTCTGAAATTTCATTGGCTTTCTTACGTTGTTTGTGACACAAAGCTAGTCCTGTATCCAATTTTTTTGCGTATGAACCAGCCCGTTTCGCACCGCCCACATCAGGAGCAGCCATGACTGCATCACCTGCGTTAACTAACTTTTCAATTTCCGGAAAAAACAAGGTAGAAGCATACAGATGGTCTACTGGGAATTCAAAGAAGCCTTGAATCTGATCAGCATGCAAATCCATTGTAATCAATCGATTTACACCAGCTGCTGCCAGCATATTGGCAACTAACTTAGCACCAATCGCAACACGTGGCTTATCTTTTCTATCTTGACGCGCTAAACCAAAATAAGGCATTACAGTGATGATTTTTCGGGCAGACGCACGTTTCGCAGCATCCACCATCAATAATAGCTCCAATAAATTATCCGCTGGAGGCATCGTCGACTGTATAATAAATACATCTTGACCACGTACCGTTTCTTCAAACGATGGTTGAAACTCTCCATCGCTAAATTCAGCGACAATCACATTTCCAAGGGCAATCCCAAAAGATTTTGCTACTGCCTCTCCGAGTTGTTTGGACGCACGTCCTGCGAATATTTTAGCTTCAACTGCCATTCTGGTCCCTTATTTTGGGCGACAAATGTACGGAAATAATTTTGTTTTCTACATTATATGTGTAGAAATTACTCAAAACCTCAAATTTCCAACTCCATCCACAAATCACAGGCGAAATGACCCGAATAGCCTAGGCGATTCGGCAATAACTTAAACCCAACTTTTTTATACAAGTCCACCGCTTGATTAAGTTCTGGAAGCGATTCCAGATAAAGGTGTGTATACCCCATCTCTCTTGAGGAATCAATGCTTTTAAGCATGAGTTCTTGACCGATTCCTTTGCCTCTTGCTTCTTTTCTGAGGTATAATTTTACGAGTTCTGCGTAGCCGTTGGGTAGACCAGCAGTCGGATAGATTCCGCATCCGCCGAAAATACGCCCATTCTCTTCTGCAATCCAATACGCACTTTTCTCAGCACGAAACAATGCATACAAATCATCTGTAGTTGGATCTGTATATACCGTTCCAGGTTGATTTACTCCAAACTCCTCCAGTGCACCGCGTATCACCCGAGCAATTTCAGCATTATCTGCTGGTTGTATTAATCTGTATTTCACTCCTGAGAAATATTAAGGTAAATCGTTACTAATGTGCTTCCAACCAATTTTTGGCGAATTCCATTTCTACTTGCATCGGAACGTCGAGCTGAACAGCGCCTTCCATTTCCTCCTTCACCAATTGACGCATGATATCTACCTCGTCTATGTGCACGTCGAACACCAATTCATCATGTACCTGAAGCAACATTTTCGATCTTAATCTTTCCGAATTCATTCGGTTGAATACTTTTATCATAGCCATTTTAATAATGTCGGCAGCACTTCCTTGTATGGGAGCGTTTATGGCATTACGTTCAGCAAAACCACGAACAATCGCATTGCTCGAATTGATGTCAGACAAATACCTTCTGCGCTTCATGATGGTTTCAACATACCCCAGCTCTCTTGCTTTTTTCACAGCAGAGTCCATAAAGGTTTTAATGGTTGCATATTGCTCAAAATAACTGTCGATGATTTCTTTGGCTTCGGTACGTGAAATCCCCAAATTTTGAGAAAGCCCGAACGCCGATTGCCCATAAATAATCCCAAAGTTGACTGCCTTGGCGTTGCTTCGTTGGTTTCTCGTTACCTCGTCAAGAGGGACTCCATACACTTTTGATGCCGTAGCCGCGTGAATATCTAACCTATCTTGAAAGGCAATGATCATATTGCGATCGCCGCTCAAAGCCGCAATCACACGCAATTCAATTTGGGAGTAATCCGCCGCCATGAGTACATGATTTTCATCCCGTGCGATAAACGCCTTACGAATTTCTCTCCCTTTCTCTGTTCGAATTGGAATGTTTTGAATATTGGGATTAGTAGAACTCAAACGTCCGGTTGAAGCCACGGTTTGCATAAAATGGGTATGAAGTCGCTTATCGGTAGGATCCACCAATGTTGGCAATGGGTCGACATAAGTACTCTTTAATTTTTTTAATGAGCGGTAATCCAAAATCAATGGCACAATTTCATGATCATGCACATGGTTTTGAAGCACATCCTCCGAGGTAGAGTATTGACCAGTTTTGGTCTTCTTTGCCTTCTTCGAAATTTGTAGTTTTTCAAAAAGAACGTCTCCTAATTGTTTCGGGGAGTCAATGTTGAATTCTGTCCCTGCCAATTCGATGATTTTCTTTTCCAGAATTGTGAGTTCTTCCTCCAATTCAATGGAAAATTTACCCAACATGTCAGTATCAATATTAATCCCCTCCTGCTCCATACATTTTAGCACTTCCACCAATGGCATTTCCATGTTGTAGAAAAGTTCTTTGGTATGCTCTTTTTGAATCTCCGGAAGGAACTTCTCTTTCAGTTGCCAAGCGATGTCCGCATCTTCACAAGCATAGTTTACCACTTCCTTTGGGTCTAGATCCCGCATGGAAAGTTGATTTTTTCCTTTCTTACCAATGAGATCAGTAATCGAAATCGGTTGATAACCTAAATAATACTCTGATAAAAAATCCATTCCATGCTTGCCATCAGGGGACAAGATATAGTGGGCAATCATAGTGTCGAAACGGGGGCCTTTAATCGATATCCCGTATCGATTGACGACCTGCTCATCGTATTTTAAATTATGGGCTACTTTTTCGATCGTGGAGGCTTCAAAAAATGGTTGAAACTCATTCATAATGTGTTGAGCATCCTCTTGCTTTTCTGGCACGGGCACATAATAAGCTTCGCGTGCCTTGAACGAAAATGACATCCCCACGATATTTGCATGTCGCGCCTCGAGGCTATCTGTTTCAGTGTCGAAGCACACCGATGACTGGTTCATCAAGATGTCCAGCAATTTTTTTCGTTCCTCTGGGGTATTTACCAAATGATAATTCGGCTTTTCCGTGGCGATTGTCTTAAGCTCACTCGTTTCTGCAGGCGCTTGTTCCTCAGAAAGACTTTGTGTGCCAAACAAATCGAGTTGGGCGCTGTCGTCATTCACGGTCGTAGAAGTTATCACAATCTCTTCCCCAATCACCCGTTTTGCCAAATTCCGGAATTCCAATTTCGTAAAGACCTCACGAATTTTATCTGCATCTGGTGGAATCAACTTCAAGTCCTCAGGATCAAACGGAACGTCTACATCGGTAATAATTGTTGCTAGCATTTTCGACATCAGTCCTTGCTCCGCAAAATTGATAACATTCTCTTTTTGTTTTCCTTTCAGTTCTTCTGCATGTGCAATGAGGTTTTCTACAGAGCCATACTTCTGAATCAATAATTTAGACGTTTTTTCTCCTATTCCAGGAATTCCAGGAATGTTATCTACACTATCACCCCAAAGTCCAAGAATGTCAATTACCTTAAGAGGGTCATCCACTTCAAATTTTTCACACACTTCTTTTACGCCGAGGATTTCTGGTGGGTTCCCTCCCCTACCGGGCTTATAGATGAAAATATTGTCTGAAACTAATTGTCCAAAGTCTTTATCAGGTGTCATCATATATGTGGAGAACCCCTCTTTTTCAGCTACTTTAGCTAAGGTTCCGATGACATCATCCGCCTCAAAACCTTCTTTTAATAAAATGGGAATATTGAAGGCGGCAATGATTTCTTTTATCGGATCAATCATATTTCGAATATCTTCCGGCATTTCCTGACGGTTTGCTTTGTAAGCTGCGAAATCTTCCATTCGATTGGTGGCACCACCTGGAGCGTCAAATACCACAGCAATGTGCGTGGGCTTTTCTTTGTTAAGAACATCAATTAAGGCATTCGTAAAGCCAAAAGCAGCAGAAGTATTCTCCCCGCGAGAATTCACGCGAGGGTTCTTCGCAAATGCGAAATAGGCTCTGTAAATCAATGCAAATGCATCTAAAAGAAATAACTTTTTATCGTGGATATCCGAAACCATACGTGAATTTTTACCAAAAATAACAACAATTCTAGAGAATGTACTTGAAAACGCCCCGCTGTACGGTGCAAATTTACGTTTGGAACATCCTTGGAGCGGTTAATATGTCATTTAATCAACGAAACGCACCGTTTAAATAAATCCCATTGGTGGTTTATAGATAATGTCGTATATTGCACAGCTATCTACAAAAAACCCATAATTTATACTATGAAAAAAATATTATCATTGCTATTAATCGTCGGAGCGCTATTTTCCGTAAATGCGCAGCACAGTGGCGTTCATCCTTGTCATCAAGCGGAAAAAACGCATGAAATGTTGCAGTCATTGACTCCAGCACAACGACTCATTCACGAAAGTTCTGTTCAAAACCTAAATAATTTTACAGAACAGTTTATTCTTGAACATCCAGAAGTAATGTCTTCAGATGGAAATCGTGTAATTTCTTATACTATTCCAGTGGTGTTTCACATCATTCATGCTGGTGGTCCCGAAAATATTTCAGACGAACAAGTGTTGAGTTGCCTTGAAATCATGAATAGAGATTATCAGTTGTTAAACAATGACGCGAACAATGTGAACTCAAATTTTCTTCCCATCGTAGCAGATGTTGAGGTGGAATTTAAATTGGCAAAAAGAGATAACGCTGGAAACTGTACAAACGGTATAACCCGAACGTTCTCTACAGCTACTTTTGGCGGGTCTGAAAACCAACGTATCAGTGCTGTTCAAAATGCTCATGGAAACTGGCCAGGGAACAAGTATTTGAATGTTTATGTGGCTGCAGACATAGGTGGAGCAGCTGGATACACGTATTTACCAAGTAACTGGATAGGAACGGGAATGAATAATGGTATTCATGTCCTTCACAACTACACAGGAAATATTGGGACCAGTACTAATTATACAAGTAGAACATTGACGCACGAAATAGGTCACTGGTTGAACCTTCCTCACCTTTGGGGTGGAACAAATGATCCAGGTGTTGCTTCAAACTGTCAAGATGATGATGGTGTGAATGACACTCCAAACACGATTGGGTGGCAAAGTTGTAATGTAAATGGTACGTCGTGTAATTCTTTGGATAACGTAGAAAACTATATGGAATATTCATACTGTTCAAAAATGTTTACGAATGGTCAAAAGGCAAGAATGCATGCTGCATTAAACTCAAACACTGGTGGACGAAGCAATGTAGTTTCTAATAACAACTTAATCGCAACTGGTGTTAACGAGCCAGATCAATTGTGTAAAGTGGACTTTGATGCAACATTCTACCAAGTATGTGTGGGTTCGCAAGTAACATTTACAGATTTTTCTTTTCATGGGCCAATCTCATGGGATTGGACATTCCCTGGAACGATGGAAGGTTCTTCTACAGACCAAAATCCAACGGTTACTTACGTTACACCTGGAACATACAACGTAACATTGGAAGTATCTGACGGAACTAACTCTGTAACAGAAACTAAAACGGCTTTCATTACTGTTCTACCAACAAGTGCACCTGCACCATTCATGGAAAGTTTTGAATCCGTATCGTCCTTACCATCCGCTGATTGGTTTGTGGATAACCCAGGAAATAATTCCGCTTTTCAAATTGGAAGCGTAGGACATACAGGTGTGAAATCTGCACGATTAGCCAATTTTGGACAACCATCAGGAAACATCGATGAATTGATATCTGCTCCGATTGATTTATCTTCCATAACAGATGGTATGACGCTTACCTTCCGCTATGCTTATCGCAAGCGTTCAGCGGCGAACGAAGAATGGCTGCGCGTTTTTGTAACTAGCGATTGTGGTGAAACATGGGCACAACGTAAAACGTTAAAAGGGGATAATTTGAGTCCTTTAATTGCTACGAGTTCATGGACTCCATCATCACAAGAAGATTGGGTAACAGTGCATATGACAAACATCACAAGTACATTTTGGGTGGAAAATGCACGAGTTAAATTTCAATTTGAAGCAGATGGAGGAAATAACTTCTACCTCGATGATATCAATATCTATGCAGGAGATCCGCAAAACCTAAGCGTTGAGGAGTCCAGTATGTTCACTGACTTTAATGTTTATCCGAACCCTACTGAAGGAGAGTTAAACATTCAATTCACCACCGAAAACAGCGCGAACTATACGATCGAATTGGTGAATATGCTTGGACAAGTAGTCGAGTCTTCTGTAATTCAAGCGAATGCTGGAAGCAACTTAGTGATGATGGGAACTGAACAACTCAGAAATGGTGTTTACATGTTACGCATGAACACTGGGAGCGCTCAAATTATTCGTCAAGTTGTAGTAAGATAATAACACACAATAATTAAAAAAGGCTGCCTGCGATTGTAGGCAGCCTTTTTTTATCGTCTTCATTCTAACGTCAAAAACCAGAAACTTCTAGGATACAAACGAATTGAAACGTATAATATTTATCTTTGCCACTTTATTTTAACGCATATTGCGCTATTTTAATCATAAATGTAATAAACACCACATGAGCTTTACAGAACTTTCAGATCAGGAAATTCAACGCAGAGAAACACTCGATAAACTTAGAGCTGCAGGGATTAATCCTTTTCCAGCTGATTTATATCCCGTAGATGCCTACTCATCTGAACTCAAGTCGAACTTTGAAGAGGGAAAGACAGTCTGTTTAGCAGGACGCATGATGTCACAGCGCATTATGGGAAAAGCTTCTTTTGCTGAATTACAAGATAGCCATGGGCGAATTCAAGTGTACTTCAATCGCGATGAACTATGTCCTGGTGAAGATAAAGCCCTCTATAATGATGTGTTTAAGAAATTATTAGACCTCGGGGATTTTATCGGAGTGAAAGGAACAGTTTTTAAAACACAAGTCGGAGAGGTCTCGGTATCCGTTAAAGAATTTACTCTTTTGAGTAAATCACTAAAACCTTTGCCTTTGCCAAAAACAGATGCAGAAGGAAATGTGCACGACGCGTTTACAGACCCAGAATTGCGTTATCGTCAACGATATGCAGATTTAGTGGTAAATCCACAGGTGAAAGAAGTGTTTATCAAACGTACTAAGCTATTCAGTGCCATGCGTCAGTTTTTTAACGATGCTGGATATATGGAGGTGGAAACACCCATTTTACAATCCATACCAGGCGGAGCTGCTGCACGACCATTTATTACGCATCACAATTCGCTCGATATTCCATTGTATATGCGTATTGCTAATGAGTTGTACCTAAAACGCCTCATTGTTGGTGGTTTTGACGGAGTCTATGAGTTTTCTAAAAACTTCCGAAATGAAGGAATGGACCGGACGCATAATCCAGAGTTTACGGCTATGGAAATCTATGTTTCCTATAAAGATTACAATTGGATGATGGATTTCACAGAGCGCTTATTAGAACATTGTGCGCTCGCTGTGAATGGAACAACGTCTGCTACTTTTGGAGCGCATAAAATTGATTTTAAAGCGCCGTATAAACGAATTACTATGCGTGATTCGATTTTGGAGTTTACTGGATTTGATATCGCTGGAAAATCCGAGGACGAGTTGCGCCAAGCTGCGCTAAAAATGAATATCCCCGTAGATGAGACCATGGGGAAAGGCAAACTCATTGATGAAATCTTTGGTGAAAAATGCGAAGGGAACTATATCCAACCTACGTTCATCACCGATTATCCAAAAGAGATGTCGCCACTTTGTAAAGAACACAGAGATAATCCAGAATTAACGGAGCGTTTTGAATTAATGGTGTGCGGTAAAGAAATTGCCAATGCTTATTCCGAGTTAAATGACCCAATTGATCAGCGTGAACGGTTTGAAGAGCAGGTGAAGTTAGCTGAAAAAGGAGATGACGAAGCGGGTCAGTTCATCGATCATGACTTTTTACGGGCATTAGAATATGGTATGCCACCTACTTCAGGATTGGGAATTGGAATGGACCGTTTAATTATGTTTTTAACAAATAATCCTTCTATTCAAGAAGTATTGTTCTTCCCACAAATGAAACCAGAGAAATTTGGCGAGAAAAAAGGTCCCGAGTTGGATGAGCAAGAGCAACACGTCTTCAATCTCCTTTCTAAACAAGGGAGCATGGATTTAAACGTGCTGAAAGAACAAAGCGGCCTGAGCAATAAACAATGGGATAAAGCCGTAAAAGGATTGCGTGGGTACGGAGTGATTGATGTAGTAAAAAATGATGAGCAACTCACCATTTCGGTGGCACACTAAAAGATAGTTAAAATGGCAAA
>JALQTG010000025.1 GCA_023264075.1 Crocinitomicaceae bacterium | reverse complement strand
ACGCCGTTTGGTGGATTCGTCAATCTATATTACAAGCATTAGCTGAGCAAGCTAGAATAGTGAGGTTACCACTAAACAAAATTGGTTCAATTTCTAAAATTAATAAAGCATATTCTGAACTTGAACAACGTTTAGAGAGAGCTCCAAGTGCAGATGAATTAGCAGAAGCGCTTGAAGTATCAACGGCCGAAGTGAAACAAGCATTGGCATCCGCTGGTCGACACATTTCTATGGATGCGCCATTGCGAGATGACGATGAATCAAGTTCGAGCATGTATGATGTACTTCAAATCAATACGTTACCCACTCCTGAGTTGAATTTAATGAATGATTCGCTCAAGAAAGAAATTAACCGTTCCATTTCAACACTAACTCCTAGAGAAGGAGATGTAGTGAAGTTGTTTTATGGATTGGATGGTTATTCTCCGATGAGCTTGGACGAAATCGGGGCACGATTTGACCTTACTAGAGAGCGTGTGCGGCAAATCAAAGAAAAAGCAATTAGAAGGTTAAAGCATAATTCAAGAAGTAAAATGCTGAAAACCTACCTTGGTTAGTTTACGATTAATTTGTTTGAAACGTGCATCTTCTCTGTGTGCACGTTTTTTTTGTGGTGAAAGTATCTGAGATGTGGTCAAAGAGCTCATGGATGGATAAAACTCATTTTTTTACTTTCTCAGATGTACTACTTTCGATATGAACAATTGATTCAGCTTTGAAAGTTTCAATTATTGGCTTAGGAGAAAAAGGGGCGTGTATTACTTTTGGATGAATTCTCCAGTGAAGAATGGAGGCAACTAAAAGCCGTAGCTATTGATCTTTCCATGATTTATTATAAATATATCTGTTGAAATTGAGGAATAAGAAAACATGGAATAAAGTGTATCTTTGCGCCAATGATTGTAGAGATAGGAGATAAATTAGTTTCAGCAAGTTTATTAGAAAAGCGTTTCGTTTGCGACTTAAATGCATGTAAAGGGGCTTGTTGTGTTGAGGGAGATGCTGGAGCGCCAGTTACGCTGGCAGAAATATCAATGCTAGAGTCGATTTTGGAAAAGGTGAAGCCATATATGACTGGAAAAGGTATTGAAGCGGTTGAAAGCTCGGGTGTATTTTACATGGACGAGGATAACGATCCTGTAACAACCTTGATGGAAGGTGGTGCTTGTGCGTTTACTGTGTTTGAGGAAGACGGTACAGCTAAATGTGGTATTGAGAAGGCTTATTACGATAAGGAAATAAACTGGAAGAAACCTTTGTCCTGTGAGTTATTTCCGATTAGAGTGAAGGAATATACCCAATTTACGGCTGTTAACTATGAAGAAATTGATATTTGTAAGCCAGCTTGTTCGTGCGGAGAAAAATTGAATGTTCCAGTATACAGATTCTTGAAAGCACCAATAATTAGAGGATTCGGAGAAGATTTTTATAATGAATTGGTAGAGGCGGAGAAACTATTATCAAAGGAAAAAGATGAGTAATGGAGAAGCTATATACTAAGGGTTGGAAAGATTATGAGCTTATCGATGCAGGAGGTGGAAAAAAACTTGAACGATGGGGAAATATCATCACAATTCGCCCAGAATTGCAAGCGTATTTTAAATCGGGTTTGCCATTTCCTAGGTGGAATGAACTTGCTCATTGGGAATACAATGAGAATGAGAAGGGACTTGGGAAGTGGAAGAAGTTGAAGCCTGATGCTCCTGAGGTGTGGATCATAGCTTATAAGAACTTAACATTTGAATTAGCACTCACGAAATTCAAGCATATTGGATTGTTTCCCGAACAGGCTGTCAATTGGCAACACATTTCTGAGCACTTCTCCGGAAAAAAGAAGGTATTGAACTTATTTGCTTATACAGGTGCGGCCTCTGTTGTTGCCCGTTCAAGCGGTGGAGAAGTGTTCCATGTTGACTCTGTAAGACAACTAATTTCTTGGGCAAAACGCAATATGGAACTATCCGGTTTACGAGATATTCGCTGGGTACATGACGATGCATTGAAATTTGCACAACGCGAAGTGAAAAGAGGTAATACTTATGATTTGGTCATTATGGATCCTCCTGCTTGGGGAGTTGGTGTTAAAAATGAAAAATGGAAAATCGAGGATAAATTGCCCGAACTTATTGATTTGGCATACCAATTAGTAGCTAATAAGGGAAGTATGATAATGAATACATACACTCCAAAAGTAACCAGTGAAGATATAACCGGTCTATCGGGATTGTTCTTTGGTGAAAAGAAGTGTCATGTGAGCGAATTATGGATGCAAACTACAACTCGAAAGGACTTGTATTTCGGATTGCTCCTTCGCGCCAAAAAATAAATTAAGAGGAAACTGTGCAAGCACTAAATCCGCGAAATATGATGAATATCATTTTTTACATGTACCTCATAGGGTACATTTACGAAAAAAGTAAATTATGAAACATATTTTGGTCCCAACTGATTTCTCTTTGTTCTCAATGAATGCTGTTAAGTGTGCTGCCGATATAGCAAGAAAAAGTGATGCGGAACTTCATTTGTTACACGTAGTAAATATACCTTCTCATGAAGTGGGAATCCTTCCATTTCAGGATGCGCAAAATGTAGCAGAGGGTTTGTTTATCCTGAATTTTATTATGGAAAAATTTGCGGCTCTAAAGAGACAAAAATTCTTGAAGGGTTTAACTGTACATGAAATACTGAAATTTGATGATATTTTTACTGCGGCACAGAAATGTGGGAGTGAGATAGGCGTAGGGTTAATTGTTATGGGGACTCACGGTACTTCCGGAATTATTAATCAATTTTTTGTTGGAAGTAATACGGATAAAATGGTGAGAAGATCGAAGATACCTGTTCTTACTGTTAGAGGGGAAGTGTCTATTTCAGATGTGAAAAACATTATTTTTGCGGCCGACTTTGATGCAGGAATCCCTGAGGCTTTTACGAAGATCAGAACTATTGTTGAGGCGCTTTCTGCGAAGCTTCATTTGGTTCGGATTGTAACGCGGGATGATTTTTATTTTTCGAAGCCCATGTTAGAAATTATGGATCAATTTGCCAAAGATCAAAGGATTGAGAATTACGAATGTCATGTTTTCACTGCTGAAAATGTTCAAGAAGGGATTAATGAGTTTGCGGAACATATTCATGCGGATCTTATTGCAACTGTAACGCATGGAAGACGAGGACTGGCAAGGTTGCTGAACGGTTCAATTACAGAAAACTTGTCCATAAAATCCAGTATTCCAGTATTGACCTCCAAAATTGAGTAGGATTAATTCTTTGATTTTTAAGAGGTAGGGAAGATCAATAAAAATGTTTTTTACTTTTTTTATTTTTTTCTTGCAGTGATTTATGAAATAATTATATTTGCACTCGCTAAAGAAATTTGGTGATTGTTGAAGTCAACACTCCTCCTTAGCTCAGTTGGTTAGAGCATCTGACTGTTAATCAGAGGGTCCTTGGTTCGAGCCCAAGAGGGGGAGCTTAAAAATCAAAGGGTTACAGAAATGTAGCCCTTTTTTTATTCTCCATTGTACCGGGTCAAGTCAAAAAACAACATTATTTTGAATTTTCTTTTTCCGTTCGAACATTTTATGTTCTAGAACGTTTATATCTTTGTAATTAAATTTTTTCTATTGAAAGCAGTTTATATTACGCGAAGAGAGCATTTCAATGCAGCCCATAAACTATGGCGACCAGATTGGAGTGAAGAAAAGAATAAAGAGGTCTTTGGTAAGTGTAGCAATAAGAATTGGCATGGACACAATTATAATGTGTTTGTAACAGTAAAAGGTGTGCCTGCCGATGAAACAGGTTTTGTAATTGACCTTAAAGATTTAAGTCAGATTATGAAGGACTATATTGTAGAGCCCCTTGATCACAAGAACTTAAATCTCGACGTTCCTTTTATGGAAGGTTTACTAGCATCTACTGAAATTCTTGCTATCAAAATG
>JALQTG010000310.1 GCA_023264075.1 Crocinitomicaceae bacterium | reverse complement strand
TTTTTCTAATTGAGCGCGCTCTTTTCTCCCCCCCATTTCAAGTAAGTAGTGAAGGTTGGTTTTCTTCTTCTCCCATTGAATCCATTGTTTTTCAATTAATTCCTTCAAAATCAAGGTATAATAAATACGGATACAACTGCGGTAGTCATTTCTGGCTAACGCCTCATTGAGTTTCTGGGTTAATTCATCCAATTCAACCTCTGTTGGGTCCCAATCTTCAAAGTCGTGTAATGCTTTTTTCCCAACGCCATCGGTGTCTTTATTTCGAACAAGTACCCAATAAATGATGAAAGACAAAAGTAAAATAGCAAATATGATGAGGAAGGTCTTCCAGAAATCCGTGTTGAATGTGCTCGGATCATAGTCGGGTCCATCCCAGTCAGGCCCATCCCAATCGGGCACGTCAATATCCGGTGGTGTCACGTCTGGACGGTCAATGTCCTCGAGGTGTATACCTTCTCCTTTTCGTATACGTTCACGAACACCGCTGTTTCCAGTTCCTGTAGGAAAACGTTGCTCTCGAGATGCTGTTATGTCTTCAGAAGAAAGGTCTTCATAATATCCCATATCCTCAGGCGAATAACTGCCTTGTTCAAAATAGGGAGGGTCAATGTAGGTGCCCTCGGGGCCTTGTGGTCTTCTTGATTGCTCGTAGTTAATCCGTTCCTGCAGTTGCTTCCAGCGTTGATCGATCGGCTCTACTTGCGCAATAAGACCAGTTGATAAAACCATGAAAAGGGCGATATGCATGAGTTGACTAATCTTCATAGTCGTACTGTGTTTCCTGCACTCTACTTCGTTTTCCGAACTTTTCAAATTCTTTTTTGAGTCCAACGACTTCGATTTCCTCCTCCACGCTATGAAATAAAAACCCTATAGCAATAAAGACCAAGGGCAGCAACAAAACGAATGCGAGGAGATAAACCACTTGCCGAATGACGTTCGCTACGACTACATAATAAGCCGTTTCTTGTGCTAAAAATTGTTTTACGAAGTCGGTTAAGAGATCGAGGAGGTCGTTCATAAGTGGCCCTCCTCCATCGTTGATTGAAAATATAAAAGCAATTGGTTGAACAGCAAGAAAAATAAAAAGGGTAAAAAAGAGAAGGACCCCAAAGTTTTTTCCCCAATTCCGCGAACTTAATTTGAATCCATTTCCAATTTTGCGTTTTCCTTTATACAGCGCTGCTGATGCCGGCAATAACAAAAAGAGCGGAAGCAATAATAAAAAGGGTATTTGAATGTAAAATGGAAGGAGTACAAACAGAGCATAGACGATGGCCACCGCTACCATCAAGGCGAAGCCTCTTTTGCGTAAAAAGGTAAAATAAGCCCTCCACGAAAATAATTCACCCATCGTGTGAAAGGTAAAAAATACGGCACTCGCCATTATAGTTATTGGAATAACCCATGCTGCCGAAATGAAAAGGTCGACAGGCGGAGCAAAGAAGTCTGAGTAAATGTTTCCGAAAAGTAGAGAAAGTTGTCCATACCAATCAAAGAAATGTTCCTCTTGCAATACTCCGAAATGGTGAAAGAACTGCACACTTCCAATGATCAGGATAACTGGCACAGCGAGTGAAAAGGTGATACGCTCTATTTTGTAAAAATATGTACGATAAAACTGAAACGTGTCGCCAATGACTTCCATTCCTGAACGAACGATGTTTAACGAGAATTCTTTTATAGGAATGTAGTTGGGCAACTCTTTTTCGTGCAACAACTCAGGATGTTTGCGCGCTACATAAATTGGGTACACAACATAGTAAAAAATGATAATCGCAAAGGAGAACAGGATAATCATCCATTTTGACCAGTCAGGCAATACTTGGTAGTTACGTGTAACAAAGCTTTCTAGTGTTCCAGCAATGATAAAGATAGGAATTAAGGAAAGGAGTATCCGAATCCCCCGCATGGCGTTCATTTGAAAGGATTGTAACCGGGAATAGGATCCTGGAAAAAGCAACCCGTGTCCGAGCGTGAATCCCGCCCCTGAAGCTATAACAATTGCTGAGATTTCAAATGCTCCATGAATCCAAATCGTTAAGAAGGAGGTAAGCAGTAACCCTTTCAACTTAAAGAAATATTGAAAAGCACCCACCATGATGGCGTTTTGAAAAAGAATAATGTGTGTTCCAACGGAGAATAGTATTCCAGCGAAAAAACATTTCAATGCTACACCAATGTTATTCAGCGTAATTGAAAAAAACATAGAGGTTTGTGACTCATTCCCATATATTCCTAGAGGGTTTCCTTGTAAAATATTTTGTTCGGTTATAGAAATGTAACTCCTCCCAAGAATCATTTCGGCAAAGTTGGGATCGAAATAAGAAGATATAACCCCAATTCCTGCCCAAAGGAGAAACATAACAAGGGCAAAAAGAAGGTTTTTTCGTGCCTTATAAATTTCCAACGGGATATGAGTAGTCCACGCTTTTACCAAGGACCTAAATGGTTCTCTTTTTTGTTTATAAAGCTTTCCATGAATGCTTTGTGCTAGACCGTTTAAATAGGCTCGAACAGTGCGTTTTTCATAAAACGTTTTTGCGTAGCTCAAGTCGTTACTGATTTCAGAGTATAAACGCCCTAACTCTTCTGGGTCCATAGCACTGGAGTTGCGCATTTTTTCAAATCTTGCCCATTTCTCTTTGTTCTGTGCTATGAAGGTCGTTTCTTTCATTCCGTCCGACGTTAAAGTTATCTTTTTTTAGTAAAACAGACCATTGTCATGTATTAAAATAAGTGTTCAGGCAATATCTTACAATTGAGCACCAGAAAAGAGAATGTGATGACCTTTTTGAAAACCTTTAAAAACCCCAAAATTTAATTACTTTTGAGAAGAACCAATGTGTTACGTGTGAAAACAATTACAGTAAAAACAGACCAGAATATTGAAATTGAGCTCGAATTAGCTTCTCTCGCTCAGCGATTGGCAGCTGTGGTATTGGATGTGGTGGTATTGTCGGTGTATTTTGGCTTAATGTCGTTTATCATTGCTATGGTTTTCATTAATTCGTATAATTTCTATGATGTGGAAGGGAATTCGTACGATTTTTGGATGGCTATGTTTTACGTGATTGTATACCTTCCTTTTCTATTGTATACACCTTTGATGGAATATCTAACGAAGGGACAAACAATCGGAAAGCTGGCATTAGGTATTCGTGTTGTTAAGGCGACAGGGGATAACGCTACCTTTAAGGATTATTTCACACGTTGGCTGTTTCGTCCGGTAGAGTTCTATATTCTCAATTTTTTCGGGGTTGGGTTCTTCCTAGCGTTGGTCAATATTTTTGTAGATGGGCTGTTCGTTTTGATTTCAAACCGATCTCAGCGGATCGGTGGATTCATGTCACATACGATTGTGGTTCGAAAGCATCCGCTGAGAGACTATTCCATACGAGACGTTTTGAGTATTAAGACAAATGAAAACCATGTAGCCACCTATCCTGGGGTAACCAAATTCACGGATGAGGATATGATGTTGATCAAACGGACGATTGGCCGAGTAGAGAAATACCAAAATGAAGAAACTAAGGTCTTTGCTGTAGCATTAGCTGACAAAACAGCCGATGAGTTGGGTCTGCAGGAAACACCACCAAAGAAACTCACGTTTTTAAAAACCGTTTTAGATGATTACGTGGTCTTAACACGATAGTCGTAAACACAGAGCAATTAAATGAGTACATTATATATTATTCCTACCCCCATAGGAAACCTGGAGGACATTACGCTTCGCGCGCTCCGCCTGTTAAAAGAGGTCGATTTTATCTTAGCTGAAGACACACGCACAACTAAGAAGTTATTAAATCATTATGAGATACAAAATCAACTGATAGCCAATCACATACACAATGAACATAAGGCGTTACAAGGACATATTGATCGAATTAAAGCTGCTCGAGCGGTTGCCTTAGTAAGTGATGCGGGGACGCCCGCAATATCCGACCCCGGGTTTTTGTTGGTACGAGAGTGCTACTTACAAGGAATCGACGTGGTGTGTTTACCAGGTGCTACAGCGATAATTCCAGCAATTGTAGGCAGCGGATTTCCCCTGAATAGTTTCGTTTTTGAAGGGTTTCTACCTCACAAAAAAGGAAGACAGACAAAGTGGAAGCAATTGGCTGATGAGCAACGAACAATTGTTTTATATGAATCGCCACACCGCATTGTAAAATGTTTAAAAGAAATTCAGGAATTTTTAGGTGAGGAACGTCAGGTATGTGTTGCCCGAGAGCTTTCTAAACTCCATGAGGAATTTTTAAGAGGAACAGCCGGTGAAATCATAGCTCATTTTGATAAGCATCCACCAAAGGGAGAAATTGTAGTTGTTATTGACGCTAATAAATAAATAAACATGAAGACAGAAGCATTTCAGTTAGTGAAGCAAGGTGATGCGTTCAACTCATTCCAATTGGCTGTCATCGAACTTCATAATCCTTCGGAAGATGAGGTACAAATATCGGTTGAGAGTTTTGGATTGAATTATGCCGATGTTATGGCCCGAAGAGGTTTATATCGGGAGGCCCCTCCATTGCCAGCAGTGATTGGGTATGAAGTGGTCGGAACAATCACGAAGACTGGAAAAAATGTAGATGCCTCTTGGCTTGGCAAACGTGTAGTTGCGTTTACACGGTTTGGGGGCTATGCACGAGCGGTGAATACAAATATCCTCGCTGTTGCTGACATTGGTGAAATGGACGCAGGAGAGGCTTTGTGCTTGGCTACTCAATACGTGACGGCATATTACATGTCCCGATATTTAATGAACATCCATGAAGGAGAAAAAGTATTGGTCCATGCTGCGGCAGGAGGAGTAGGAACTGCATTGATTCAGTTGCTTAAAGCGAATAAAGCCTATGTAATCGCCAAAACTGGTAGTGATACCAAAATAGATTACCTGAAGGGGTTAGGAGCGGATTTTGTGGTCAACTATAAAACTTGTGACTATCGTTCTGTCATTCTAGAACACATCGAAAATGATCGAATAGATGTATCGTTCAATCCTGTTGCAGGAAGCACGTTTAAGACAGATTGGAAACTTACGGGTTCTGGTGGAAGAGTCGTGTTATTTGGAGGGAGTGAACGTTCAGGAAAGAAATGGGGTATATTATCTACCTTAAATTTCGTTCGAAAAATGGGGATTATCATTCCGATAGGTTTAATGATGCGTTCAAAGAATGTATTGGGGGTAAATATGTTGAAAGTAGCGGATAAGAAACCATTGGTGTTACACCGGTGTTTAAATGCTGTTGTAGCACTAGCAAAGACCAATGAAATATCTCCTAAGGTTGGTGCTTCTTTTTCTTCTGATGAATTGGCCCATGCGCATCATTTATTAGAGTCGGGAGAGTCTACTGGAAAAGTAATGTTAACCTGGAACGCGTTAGACAACATAAGCTAAGAATCACGAACAAAAAAAGCTGGCTTATTCAAGCCAGCTTTTTGTCTGTTCAAAACATGTTATGCAAGTGTCCCATTCTCTGTTTCATAACTCTCTACAGAAGGACAAGAACAAATTAAGTTTCTATCCCCATATGCGTTGTCCACTCTACGCACTGCTACCCAGAACTTATTCTCTTTCACATAATCTAGAGGATAAGCCGCCTCTTGAGGCGAGTAAGGATAATTCCAGTTACGATTGATAATGCAATCAGCAGTGTGTGGCGCATTCTTCAATAGGTTATTAACTCTATCTGCATGGCCATTTTCGATTTCACGAATTTCTTCACGAATTTTAATCATTGCATCACAAAAACGGTCTAACTCATCTTTATCTTCCGATTCTGTTGGTTCAATCATCAACGTTCCGGCTACTGGAAAAGATACGGTAGGAGCGTGAAATCCGAAGTCGATTAAGCGTTTTGCGATATCTGCCACTTCAATATCCGCTGTGCGCTTGAAATCTCTACAATCAAGGATCATTTCGTGCGCCACGGTATTGTTTTCTCCCATATACAAAACGTCATAATGACCTGCAAGTCGTGCTTTGATATAGTTGGCATTCACAATTGCCATTTCAGTGGCATGTTTCAAGCCTTTAGCCCCCAACATTTTTATGTAAGCGTAAGAGATCAATAAAATCAATGCACTTCCAAAAGGGGCAGCTGAAACACCATGTATTCCCTTTTCTCCACCTGCTTCTGCAACCAACACACTTCCTGGTAAGAAAGGCGCTAAGTGAGCCGCAACACCAATAGGTCCCATTCCAGGTCCACCACCACCATGAGGAATAGCAAATGTCTTATGTAAATTTAAGTGACACACGTCAGCTCCAATGTTTCCGGGATTGGTCAAGCCTACCTGCGCGTTCATGTTGGCACCGTCCATGTATACTTGCCCACCTCTTTCGTGGATGATTTTTGTAATTTCTTTGATCCCCGCTTCAAATACGCCATGAGTCGATGGATATGTCACCATTAAAGCCCCAAGACGGTCTTTGTGCAGCTCTGCTTTTTCACGCAGGTCTTCAATGTCAATATTTCCACCGTCGTCACACTTCGTCACCACCACTTCAAAACCGGCCATAACAGCAGACGCGGGATTAGTTCCATGTGCGGAAGAAGGAATGATACAAATGTTGCGCTCTGGGTTTCCGTTGGCTTCATGGTATGCTTTAATAACCATAAGACCAGTGTATTCTCCTTGTGCGCCGGAATTCGGTTGTAAAGAAACGGCAGCAAATCCAGTGATTTCGCATAAATCTTTCTCCAACTCCTTGAACATTTCGAAATAACCCTCTGCTTGCCAAGTAGGAGCAAATGGGTGCATGTTGGCAAAAGAAGGCCAAGTGATTGGCATCAATTGCGCAGCAGCATTTAATTTCATAGTACAAGACCCCAACGGAATCATCGAATGTACGAGGGATAAATCTTTGTTCTCCAATTTTTTAAGGTAACGCATCATTTTTGATTCAGAATGATACGTGTTGAAAACTTCGTGCGCTAATACAGCGTCTTTTCGCTCATACTTGGCATTGATTGGAGATGAGATTGTTTCCGCTTCACCGACCTCTTTAGCAGCGGCCTTCGCTAAAACTTGAATAAGTTCGTTCACCTCAGCTTTATTCGTACGTTCACCAATACTAATGGTGAATGTAGTATCATCGATGTATCGTAAGTTAATCATATGACCAGTTGCAATCGCACTTACATCAGCACAGGAGACGCCGGTTGGAGTTTTTACCCAAATGGTGTCGAAATAATCAGCGTGTAAAATACTATACCCGAAGGTTTCAATGTGTTTGTGAATGGTTGCTGCTTGATTATGGATCGTTTGCGCAATTTCACGGAGTCCGTTTGGCCCATGATATACGGCATACATCCCTGCCATTACAGCTAATAATGCTTGGGCCGTACAAATATTTGAGGTCGCTTTGTCGCGCTTAATGTGCTGCTCTCTCGTCTGCAACGCCATTCTTAGCGCAGTGTTGTTATCAGCATCTTTTGATACACCAATTATTCTACCAGGAATATGGCGCTTGTAAGCTTCTTTCGTAGCAAAATATGCCGCGTGTGGACCTCCATAACCCATGGGAACACCGAAGCGCTGTGTAGAACCACACACAACGTCGGCACCTAGTTTTCCAGGAGCCTCTAATAGAACTAGTGACATAATATCTGCAGCAACAGCAACAGCAACTTCTTTAGTAGCTAAGTCTTGAATAAATGGCGCTACTTCTTTTACTCTCCCTAATGCATCAGGATATTGAATTAACGCACCGAAATATGTTTGATCTATATGTGCTGTTTCAGGATTTCCAAAAACAAGTTCGATCCCTAGGTTTTCTGCTCGTCCTACTACGACATCAATCGTTTGAGGATAGCAGAATTCAGATACGAAAAACTTTTTACGATCGTCTTTTACAGCTTGTCTGCTTCGTGCATTGTAGAACATAATCATTGCCTCAGCAGCGGCAGTAGCCTCATCCAATAATGATGCGTTGGCAATTTCCATACCCGTCAACTCCATCACCATTGTTTGAAAGTTCAAGAGCGCTTCTAATCTTCCCTGTGCGATTTCCGCTTGGTAAGGAGTATAAGCCGTATACCATCCTGGATTTTCCAACACGTTGCGTTGAATAACTGGAGGAACGTTCGTCTCACTATATCCCAGTCCAATATATGACTTGAATACTTTGTTTTTTGCTGCCAAGACTGAAATATGGTCTAAATATTCCTTTTCAGTTAGGGCTGAACTTACGGATAATTCCTTTGACAAACGGATGCCAGAAGGGATGGTTTTTTTGACCAATTCATCGATGGAGGCTACTCCAATTTTTTCAAGCATAGCTGACTTCTCCACTTCTGAAGGGCCAATGTGACGGGTTGAAAATGCACTCATGCGTTCTAGTTAATTTATGGACGACAAATATACAGAATAAACATACGATTTGTTCACTGAATAATGTTAAGATTTGTTGCGGGTTTTGTGGAAGACAAATGAAGTTCCATTACATGCCTTGAGGCTTACGGCTCTTATATTTCTTTTTTGTCCAACTTTGCTGCTTCCTTGCTTGCTCCAGCATTCACTCGGTAGATTTTTGGAAACATAAAGATTAATCCAAAAAGAGGATATTATCGTCAGTTACTTTATTCTGCAGGAGCTCAAGTTTATTGGTGCGGCACATGCCAGCGAGTTTGTATTTTTAAGCACTTAATTTTGGGGTATGCTTGTATCTGTAAGAATTGTCTGCGCGCAGCGACTAGCTTCCGCAATATAAGCATCCTTCGTTGTCTAAATCATCCAATTCAGGATTGGCTTCAATTTCTGGAAGTAATGTCTTTTTAAGGTCGTAGATTTTTTGCTGAACTTCTCCGTCCTCGAAAATGTTGCCGGTTAATTGGCTCTTCAAGACTAAAATCTCTTGCATTACTTCTTGCTCTGTCATCTTTTATTCTTTGACGTAAAATTAGCGGATAATTTAAGTTAAATATAGGCCTGTTTCAATTAATTAATAACCGCTACGTGTTAATTGATCAAGTTGACTTTACTTGCACAAATTTTCCTTTTACAATTCTATACTGGATTCCATCGAGTTCGATTAAGTCCCCTTCATTTTTTTTGATTAACGCGTCTAAATCACTTTCCATGGTATGCACAGAACCCCCAGTAGCACGCGCGATATCTAAGTATTGGGTATTAATCCCCATTGCGGCACCACAAAGAATGATTTTTATGGGTTTTTTAACTTGTTTGAGCAGTTCCACATCTCTAACAGGTGCAAAATTATCTGCGATGAGTACAATGTTTTTACACTCGGGACACTCCTTGATTCCTTTTAGAACTGCTTCTATGTCGTTTTCCTCCATGTCTCCCCCGCTTCCGTTTTTCATCGCTTCAATTGCCTTTTCAGCAACTTTTTGATAATTATTGGAGGAGATAGAATATATACCTCCCGTTTTGCCTACTTCTTTCCTGCCACTTTTCCGGTCCCCATCATTAAAAGTATTGAGTTTTAACCAAAGTATCAGTTGTGCAGTGTAGGGGGTCATACTGCCTGTGACGTCTACAATAACTAACATTTCTTCCCAGTGAGGGTTGCGCGCCATAGTTTTTAATATTGTGCTGTCTGATATCACAGATTTCCCCTTTAAAACGTCATCAATTGTGCTCAGTTCGGTTGACAAGTCGTAAGGCCGATAATACACCACAAATCCATGGAAGTATCCGTGAATATTTCCAGTTTTTTCGACACCCGTTTGTACCACAACGCGCCACTTTATATTTTTATCATTGAAGGCATTGGGAACATATTTGTATAGCTCGAGTATTCTTTTTCGATTCAATTCAGAGAAGTCATCGCCAACAGGGTAATCGGAATACACGAGTTCTACTTCGGCAATCCCTTGTGTTCTTAATTTCTCTGCTTTTTTTGGTTCTTTGAAACGGTGATCTCCTGCTGCCATGGATAGTTTTTCAACGGATAGAAATGCAGAAACGGGCAGGTGCTTGTCTACTTTAATAGTGTCGCGTAATCGAATTACCTCACGTAAAATCATCTGGCTGCTGGCGAATTCCATTATCAATAGAACAAATACCAATGTGGATAGCGTTTTTCTCATACCTACATAATGGCAAAAGAGGAAAAAGGTAACAATTCAATCGGAGAAGGCCTTGAAACAAGTGCCAACGGAATTATCGAGTTAATCGATATTCTTTACAAATTGTCGATGACTCGGGAATAATTCAGTAGGGTTTATTGCTTGCCATTCCGTTAGTGTAGGATCAAGAATTACCCGGTGATTCATATGTTCTTTTGCAGCAATGTGTTCAAATAATTGCGTATCATTTTCATAATCAAAATGTGCTAGCACAAGCTCCATTCCTTTAAATGTTAACAGTGAAGGGATATAGGTTCCATTATCGAAATAATTTATACAATATTCGGAAGACGAAAGTCGAACTATTTTGTTGTTCGTGCCTGTTCCGGCAATTTTAATTTTATCCTTTAACCCGTAATAATAAACGTCGTCTTCTAACACACATGGAATACTATCGTTTTCCTTTACACCGAACAAATAGTTGTCACGCACGTCGTATTTAGAACTTTCTCGAATAGTTTTTTTGGAAATACTAAGGTATAAAATTGATGCAGCGTATATACCATCTTCAGCAAAGATATAATCTACCTTTTCACTTAACTGTTCATAATTGCCGAAGTACTTCTCGTCTACAGTGAGCACTTCTTGTCCGCCAGGAGGAAGAGGGTATTTAAACTCAAAAGAGTTTAGCTGGCCCAAGGAAAAAAATACTTGAAAAAAAACTAGGAGTGAAAAGATATTATTCGTTATCTTAAACATATTCAAACTTAATATACAGTAAAAATATGCAAAAAAGATGGCTCATTAAAGATGCTTCAGACAAGGACACCGTTAAAAAATTACAACACGCTTTAAATGTTTCCGAAATTATCAGCGAAATGCTTGTGCATAGGGGGATAACAAACTTTGAGCAAGCGGAAAAGTTTTTTAATCCTTCAGTGGATGATTTACACGACCCTTTTTTAATGAAAGATATGTCGTTGGCTGTTAGTCGAATGAACGAAGCTATTAGAAATGAAGAAAAAATATTGATATATGGCGATTATGATGTAGATGGAACGACAGCGGTTAGTCTCTTCTTTGGGATGCTATTTCCAAAGTATGAAAATTGTGCATATTACATTCCCGACCGTTATTTGGAAGGATATGGAGTGAGCGAGAAAGGAATCAACTATGCCATAGATAACGGATTTTCCTTGATTATTACGCTCGACTGTGGGGTGAAAGCAGTTGAAATGGCTGATTTGGCCAAAAAAGGAGGTGTTGATATGATAATTTGTGATCATCACACACCTGGAGAAGTCTTACCAGCGGCAATTGTGCTTGACCCGAAGCGCAAGGACTGCAATTACCCTTACGACGAGCTTTCGGGGTGTGGCGTAGGGTTTAAGTTGCTTCAGGCCCTCTGGATGACCAATCATTGGGATTCAGAAGAGCTCCTAGGACAATTAGACTTATTGGCGATTAGCATCGGAGCGGACATTGTACCCATTACAGGCGAAAATAGAATACTTGCTTTTTACGGCATGAAACAAATTAACACCTCTACGCGCATCGGTGTTTTGGCGATGTTGAATGTGGCGAAGAAAAACACACCGCTAACACTTACGGATGTGGTGTTTACAATCGCGCCAAGAATTAATGCCGCGGGCAGAATGGGAGACGCTAAAACTGCGGTTCATTTGCTTTTATGCGATCAAATCAATGATGTTTCGGCCATTGCGGAGGAAATTCAAGCGGCAAACGATGAACGCAGGAACATCGATGAAGAAATAAAGGAGGAAGCGCTCATTTTGTTGGAAGAATCGTTGGACAAACTGCCGTTCGCGAATATTGTTTTCAAAAAAGGATGGCACAAAGGAGTAATTGGGATTGTTGCTTCGCGCTTGATTGAGCACCGGTACCGACCAACTGTTGTGTTGACTCAAATCGAAGAGAATGGTTTGTTAACAGGGTCTGTGCGGAGCATTGATGGGGTAAATGTATATGATGTGTTGGAAAGTTGTTCAGAAACTTTGGAGCAATTCGGCGGGCATTATTTCGCAGCGGGGTTGTCATTGAAGGAAGAGAACTTATCTAAATTTATTCAACGATTTAACGAGAAAGTTGGTGAAATAGTAACCGATGAGATGTTGGTCCCAGAACAAATCTTGGAGGCCGAACTTAACTTTCACGAGCTGTTTTTGAAAAACGAATCGTTGTACGAAGTTCCTAGGTTTAAACGCATTCTTTCACGCTTTGAGCCACATGGGCCGGGAAACATGAAGCCTGTTTTTGTAACACGAAATGTGTTTGTGAAAGATGCACGCTTGTTAAAAGAACAACACCTTAAGCTGAAGTTGTTTCAGCCCGAATATGCCAATTGTGCGCTCGATGCCATAGCTTTTTTTAGACCGGATGCCTTTGATTTTTGTACGTCGGGTGAACCGATAGATGTTGTTTACACCCTGGAAACGAACGAGTGGAATGGAAGAACGACACTTCAATTGAATGTAAAAGATTTAAGACCCTCTTTGGTTCTTCATGGATAACATAATGAGAATGCGTGCGATTATAACTAAAGAATCGATTAAATTTGTAGCATGAATTTATTTCTAGAGTTTCAGGTTGGGCCTTACACAGCTTCTTTTTGGGTAGTGTTAGTGTGGTTGTTTGTACTACTTTTTACTATCGTCTTACATAAATTGATTCAAAAACACCTGAAGCGGTATTTAAAACGCGCAAAAATTGAAATAAAAGGCACACGAATTACTTCGCTGCGCATCTTGAATCAGTTGCTCTATGTGTTTGCTTTTGTAATTGCGTTTCAAGCGTTTAGAATTGAAAACGACAAGATTTCGCTGAGCGAGTTCATGAGCTACAACATTATTCCTGAATTTAAAGGGTTTTCGTTAAGCTTTTTAGATGTGATCATCATTATCATCATTTTTACAGCGAGCCGTTTTGTAATCAATATTTTCCGACTGTACATTGCGAATCGCTTTAAAGATAATCCTGACTTCGACGAAGGGACCCGGTATGTTTATGTCCAATTGGCAAAGTACATCATCTATACGTTTGCAATTGTCACCTCTCTTCAGGTGGTAGGGCTTGACTTAAGTATTTTGTTAGCGGGATCGGCTGCATTATTAGTTGGGTTCGGATTTGGGGTACAAGACATCTTTCGAGACATGACTTCAGGTTTATTGCTATTGTTTGAAGGAACAATTAAGGTGGGAGACATTATCCGTGTCTCTAATGCTAATGCTGGAGAACCGATGGTGGCACGCGTCCTAAAAATCAATGTCCGCACCACAAAAATCGAGAGCAGAGATGGAAATACGTTGATTATTCCGAACTCTATGTTAACTCAAAATCAAGTGGAAAACTGGAGTTTCGGCTCTGACCTTACGCGATTTAATATTAAGGTGGGTGTCGCGTATGGTTCGGATACGGAATTGGTAAAGAAACTATTGAAACAAGCCACTTTAGCTCATCCGGAAGTGAATAAATCGGAACCAATTATCGTGCGGCTATTGGATTTTGGAGATAATGCACTCGAGATGGAGGTCTTGTTTTGGGCCGACCAAACTTGGCAAGTTGAATTGCATAAGTCGGATATTCGTTTCGAAATAGATCGTTTGTTTCGACAACATGGGGTTGAGATTCCATTCCCTCAGCGCACATTGCATATTCCAGGAAATATATATGCGGTTAATAAAACGGATAACAAGGAATAACCACAATAGATGAGAATATTTACTACGTTTCTTTTTCTGGTTATAGGAGTTGTGTCCTTTGCCCAGAGGGATTTTCCTTACCTAGACTCCAGTGCATTTAGTTTTTTAGAAAGCAACAATTATGAAGCAGCCGAAACAGCTGCACTGGAAATATTAGAAATTGCTAATAAAGATAGTACGTCAATCTATAAAATTAACGCGTATACAATTTTAGGAATTGTAAATAAAAACAGGGGATATTATTATTCCTCTATAGAGAATTATTTGAATGCCCTGAAATACTCTGATAAAATAGGTGATACAGCTAGGTCAAGTGCTTGTTTGAATAACATTGGGATAGTTTATAAACTTCAGAAAAAATACAGTGAAGCAATTTCTTATTTTCGACAAAGTTTACATTTGGAAGAAGGGTTGAACAATGAATTGCAGCGTTCTATTAGACTCTATAATTTGGCCGATGCATATTTGGAAGTAGACAGCTTGAATTTGGCCCTTTCTTATTTTACAAATTCCCTAATTATTGAAGAGGCGAGTAATAATTTGGAAGGAGTGATCTATGCTAAAATCGGCATAGGAAATGTCTATTTGAAACGTTCAGACTATTTAAATCTGGGCTATTTATTAGAGGAAATAGGGGGACAACTTTTTTCCATGAGTATCGAGTTACGGCTTGCGTATCGGGAGTTAAGTGCGGAATACTTACGCGGTATCGGGCAGCTCTCCCGTGCGAACGATCAGCTAGACTCTGCACTATATACAGCAGATCAATTCGAATTGAGTTATTTAGTTCCAGCAATATTACGTGTAAAAATAAAGGTGTTAGAAGCTCAAGAACAATGGAGGGATGCGGCTCGTTGGTATAAGCGCTACGTAGAGCTGACCGAACAATTGAATTCGGAGGAAATTAATAGAAGATTGGATGAGTTAAGTTATAATTATCAACTTCAGAAAAAGCAATTCGAAATTGAAACGTTGCAAAAGGAGAAGGAGCTTGAACAAATGAAACGTGAAAAGTCAGAGAATTTATGGCATTTGGAGCGTCGGTTAATACTTTACATCTTAGGCGTAATTATTTTCATCATTGTTTTCATCGTACTATCTCTCAAAAAAATCGGTAGATTTATCAACTAATGAAAAAGGTTTTATCGAATATCATTCTGGTTAGTTTGCTCTTTGCGGGTTATCAATTGGTAGTGCTTAATTTGATTGAGGTAACTAGTTTTTCATTTATAAATTTATCCAACGGCTTATTTAGCCTAATTATTGTTGTAGGATTTTTCTTGGGAAATGTATTCTTTTCAGTCATATTGAAGAGTTTTTTCAAAGATCCCGAAAAGATATTTTTACGTTCTGTTATTAATTTTTTACTGACCAGTTTAGTTGTAGGGTTTGGATTGACTCATTTGATGCAATCTGGGTATGGGTGGGTCCTTTTGTTGTCCATTTTAGTGGTGTCTTTATTACCTGTAGCGCTCGTATTTTGGTTTTACTTGCTCGGAGAAATTCAAAGCAAGCTTATTTTGTCCATTTCACATTCGGAAGAGCCAAACGAATTTATAAGGGAAGAAATCGTGATTTCAAATCCATCTGGAAAGATTTTGTTTAAAGCAGCTTCTTCCAATGTTATTGCTTTTGAGGCCAACGACAATTATGTTATGATTCATTTTATAAAGGATTCAGAACCTATCAAACAAATGGAGCGCATATCCCTAAAGAAGATAGAAGACTTGTTGAGGAGAAATGGAATTATCTTTTTTCGTGTTCACAAATCATTTATTGTTAATCCAACCTTTATTACGGAAGTTTTAGGTGTTTCTCAAGCGTATAAATTAAAGCTGAGCCATCTCCAAGACGCCATTCCTGTTTCACGTCAATTTGATATTGAGGCCCTCAATAAGAACCTTGGAAATAGCTAACCATTCACCACAAATAGTAGTCTTTTACCCCAAGTTTTTCCGTTTTACCACATTATAATAACCGCATGCATAATTTATTTTTGATTCTAAAATTGTCTTCGTAAGTTTAGCTCATCAAACGGCTTGCTATGCAAAAATTAATCACTAAAATGAAGTTGATGATTGAGGAATCAAACTCCTTCTCGTTTGTGATATTTTTGTACGCAAGTTTCGTTATTCCACACCAAGCTTTCTATCCCAATCGTGTGCATGACAACCCAACCACAAAAGGTCTTTTTTATAGCCTAGTAGCCACGTATGGTAATGCTGTGTTCACTCAAATTTTCCCAATGAAAGCTTTTAAGGAAGTAACGACTAAGTACGGCGGAATTTTGACGAGCACCGGCATTGTTTTTGTCGAACGGTCAAATACCTCCTTTACACTAACAGATTGTTTTCTTGGTTCAGTAACCCCAGAGGTGGGCATTAGAACTGAATGCAAAAAATTGTTACGTCTGTTTCGCGAAGAGAATTCAAGTGATATTGAAAGTACTAATATGTATTCAATAAGCGGTCAACGTATGCTTTCAATGAATGAATTTGCAACTCAAAAATCAGTTGCTAATCGAATTCAGCTGCACAATCCATTGGAAAAAGGTAATTATATCATTAAGCTTATTTCTGCAAGTAAGGTGTTAACCACCAAGAATATCATTCAGTAATTTTTTTGATCATTCCTAAAATTAAAGTCATGTATTTTAATGATTCTACAATTGTATTCTCCAACGGAGAGTATGTAACAGCGAAGGATTTGATGGTAAGTCCTTATAACCAAACAATGCACTATGGTAATGGAGCCTTTGAAGGTATTCGTTCCTATAATACACCAGATGGAACCCGAATTTTCAAGGCAATAGAGCATTACGAAAGACTGAAGTATTCTTGTGAAAAGATGTATATCCCTTGCGATTATTCAGTGAAGGAGCTCGAACAGATTACGTATAAATTGTTGGAATTAAATAATTTGTCAGATGCCTATGTGCGACCAATTGTTTTCTTAGAGCCAAATATGTCATTAACAGCGACCAAGAAATCTACGCTAATTATAATGGCATGGGAATGGGGACAGTACCTAGGTAGTGAGCAGTTGCGTGTGATGACGTCAAGTTTTGAACGTCCAAATCCTAAATCGTGCCATGTTGAGGCAAAGATTACCGGCCACTATACCAATAGTATTTTAGCGACACAAGAAGCCAAGGAAAAAGGCTTCGACGAAGCGCTCTTGACAGATATAAGGGGGAATGTGGCTGAAGGTCCGGGGGCAAATTTCTTTTACGAGAAGAATGGCGAATTATTTACTTGTCCCAAGGGAAACATTTTACCGGGGATAACTCGACAAACAGTCTTTGAAATTGCAAAAGAGTTGGAAATACCCGTTCATGAAAAATGGTTTGGTATAGATGAGGTATACACCGCAGATACAGCTTTCTTCTGTGGAACAGCTGCAGAGGTAATCGGAATAAAAAGTTTAGACGACAAAGTGTTCCCAATGAAATGGGAGGACTCTGTGAGCGAGTTGATTCAACGAAAGTATAAATTACGTGTGTCGACAAATGAATTTAGAGAAATGCTGATCTAATGAAAGTAAACAATAAATACAGTCGCGTTCTTACTGAGGATGAAAACCTTCCTGCAGCGCAAGCAATGCTCCACGGAATAGGGCTAACGGATGAAGATTTTAAAAAACCGTTTATTGGAATTGCGAGCACTGGTTATGAAGGGAATACCTGTAATATGCACCTCAATGACTTAGCGAAGTTGGTCAAAGTAAGTGTTCAAGAGGCAAATTCCGTTGGACTCATATTTAACACGATTGGTGTAAGCGACGGAATTTCTAACGGAACTACTGGAATGCGCTACTCGCTTGTTTCAAGAGACATCATTTCTGACTCCATGGAAGCCGTTATGGGCGCGCATTGGTATGACGGCATGGTGGCTATTGTGGGGTGTGACAAGAATATGCCAGGATCTGTAATCGCTATGGGGCGATTAAATCGCCCTTCAATTATGCTATATGGTGGGACGATTCATTCTGGAAATTATAAGGGAGAATCGTTGAACATTGTTTCTGCTTTTGAAGCTTTGGGGAAAAAAATAAATCAGGAAATCACTCCTGAAGACTTCAAAGGAATCATTAAAAACGCTTGTCCTGGAGCTGGTGCTTGCGGTGGAATGTATACGGCGAATACGCTAGCCTCAGCCGTAGAGGCTTTGGGTATGAGCTTGCCTGGAAGCGCATCTAATCCTGCAATAAGTAAAATGAAAGAGCATGAATGTAAAGAGATAGGAGCAGCGATGAGAACCCTAATTGAGAAGGATATTAAGCCGCGAGATATCATGACACGTGCTGCGTTTGAAAATGCATTAGTGATTGTGACGATTTTGGGTGGATCAACAAACGCCGTGTTGCACTTAATCGCCATGGCGCATTCTGTTGGAATAACGTTAACCTTAGAAGATTTTCAGCGGGTAAGCGATCGTATACCTGTTTTGGCTAATTTGAAGCCGAGTGGAGAATATTTAATGGAGGACCTACACCGAATTGGAGGAATACCTGCATTGATGAAGTATTTGCTGGACAATAAGTTGATTGATGGGAGTTGCTTAACGGCAACCGGGAATACGGTAGCTGAAAATTTAAAAGATGTTTCTCCTTTGTGTTTTGATCAAAATATAATTAACCCACTTGAAAAACCTTTAAAAGAAACGGGACACCTTCAATTTTTATTCGGGAACATAGCGACGGAAGGAAGCGTGGCTAAAATTTCCGGAAAAGAAGGCGAATTTTTTCGAGGGGAGGCGGTTGTTTTTAACAATGAAGATGATGTGATTGAGGCCGTGAAAAGTGGGAAGATTGCTAAAGGAAAGGTAGTGGTCATCAATTATTCTGGCCCAAAAGGAGGACCGGGAATGCCTGAAATGTTGAAGCCCACGTCAGCGATTATCGGAGCAGGCCTCGGTAAGGATGTGGCACTAATTACCGATGGAAGGTTTTCAGGTGGCTCACATGGTTTTGTTGTTGGGCATATTTCTCCCGAAGCGTTTGATGGTGGAGCAATTGCGGTTGTTCAAGACGGAGATATGATTGCAATCGATGCGATCAATAACACGATTAATTTAGAAATAGAAGAGGGCGAATTAAAGCGTCGCCTAAATGAGTGGGTTCGGCCAGAAATGAAGGTGAAACGTGGTGTTTTATTTAAATATATCCAGCAAGTTTCGTCGGCCTCAAAAGGATGTGTTACAGATGAAGAATAATTGTATAAGTGGTGCTGAGGCGGTCATGAAAAGCCTTACCCAAGAAGGTGTAGACACTATATTCGGGTATCCAGGAGGAGCAATTATGCCGATATATGATGCGCTATATAGTTATAGAGATCAAGTCAACCATTTATTGGTACGGCATGAACAAGGGGCGATACATGCTGCTCAGGGCTATGCAAGAAGTTCTGGAAAGGTAGGTGTGTGCTTTGCGACCTCTGGACCGGGGGCAACGAATCTAATTACAGGTTTGGCAGATGCGATGATTGACTCCACCCCTGTAGTGTGCATTACTGGTCAGGTAGCCTCTCATTTATTGGGTACAGATGCCTTTCAAGAAACAGATGTAATCGGTATCTCTATGCCTGTTACAAAATGGAATATTCAGGTAACTAGAGCAGAGGATGTGCCGGGCGCAATCACTAAGGCATTTTATATTGCACGCAGCGGTCGACCGGGTCCGGTTCTTGTCGATATAACTAAGGACGCACAATTTGGAGAGACAGCATTTGAATACCGACCATTTTTAAAAATGAGAAGTTATTCTCCTGTTCCAAAGGTTGATGTTGCTGCGCTAAATGCCGCAGCGGAACTCATCAATTCTGCACAAAGACCCTATTTATTGGTCGGTCAGGGAGTATTGTTGTCGAACGCTGAAAGAGAGCTTTTGGATTTCGTGAACCACACTGGTATTCCGGTGGCATCAACGCTTCTTGGGCTCGGCGCCCTTCCTGCTAATCATCCTCAATATGTAGGTTACCTAGGAATGCATGGAAATTATGCGCCAAATGTGTTGACGAATGAATGCGATGTCCTGATTGCTGTTGGAATGCGTTTCGACGATAGGGTTACAGGTAATGTTAGCAAATACGCGAAACAAGCGAAAGTGATTCATATTGATATTGATCCGTCAGAGATAAATAAAATTATTCCCGCTAGCGTCGGATTGGTAGCCGATGCAAAGGAATTATTGCCACAACTGAAGGGTAAGTGTCAGCAAAGAAATCACAGTGAATGGATTGAAGAATTCCATAAATTGGACAAACTCGAGCATGAACAAGTAATTGACGGCGCGATAAACCCGTCCTCCAATGAATTACGGATGGCAGAAGTTATTCATATGTTGTCGGAAAAAACCAAAGGAGATGTTGTGGTAGTAACCGATGTTGGTCAACACCAGATGATCACGTCGCGCTATTTTAAATATGAAGTCTCTCGAACAAATATCACGTCAGGAGGTTTAGGAACGATGGGGTTTGCTTTACCTGCTGCTATAGGCGCAAAATTAGGAAACCCAAAGAAAACAGTTGTTGCTGTGATTGGAGACGGGGGGTTTCAAATGACGGTTCAAGAACTCGGAACAATCATGCAATTCAATGTTGACGTCAAGATCTTGATTTTAAACAATAATTTTTTAGGAATGGTCAGACAATGGCAAGAGCTGTTTTTTGAGGAGCGATATTCATTTACCGACATTCAAAATCCAGATTTTGTAAAAATTGCAGAAGGCTACAGAATTGAAAGCACGAAGATTGAAGAAAGAGATGACTTGAGTTCGGCATTGGACAAAATGCTAAATAGTCATGGAGCCTATCTATTGGAAGTGGTTGTAGGAAAGCAAGAGAATGTTTTTCCAATGATGGAGACAGGAGCAGGTGTGAATGAAATACGTTTAAATTAATCAACATGGAAAACACATCATTTAACATATCGATATTCACCGAAAACCGTATTGGTATCCTTAACCGAATAACCATCATTTTTACGAGAAGGCACTTGAACATAGAAAGCATAACTGCTTCTGAGTCCGAACTTGAGGGGGTATATCGCTACACCATTGTGGTTAATACGTCGCTGGACCAAGTAAAAAAGGTAGTCGGTCAAATAGAAAAACAAGTAGAAGTGTTAAAAGCTTTTTATCACGAAGATGATGAGGTCGTTTACCAAGAAATAGCATTGTACAAAGTTTCTACGAAAAGTCTTCAAAATGGCTCTTCTGAAAGAATTTTGAGAGCGCATAACGCGCGTATATTAACCATTGAAGAAGGCTTTACAATCATAGAAAAAACGGGCAGACCTGATGAGCTCAAATTGCTATTTAATGAGCTTCAAGGGTATGGAATATTGGAGTATGTCAAATCTGGTCGTGTCGCTATTTCCAAACCTATGAAAACATTAGAAACCTATTTAAAAGAATTAGAAGATGAATAACTATTTCAATACACTCACTTTTACGGAAAAGCTCACTGAGCTTT
>JALQTG010000231.1 GCA_023264075.1 Crocinitomicaceae bacterium | reverse complement strand
TATGAGCCATACGTTTACAAGAGTGCTGATAAAGGAAAGACATGGGTATCACTCGTGAACAACTTACCTGAAAAGCACTTATGCTGGCGAATTGTTCAAGATCACAAGGAAAAGAATTTACTGTTTTTAGGAACCGAGTTCGGTGTGTTTTACAGTAACGATGGAGGTAAAAAATGGATTCAATTGAAAGGTGGATTACCTACGATTCCTGTGCGTGACTTAGCGATTCAAAAAAGAGAAAATGATTTAGTTTTAGCGACGTTTGGCCGCGGTTTTTATGTACTTGATGATTATTCCGCCTTACGAAAAGTGTCTTCCGCAACATTGGACAAAGAAGCTACACTTTACACACCTCGCAAAGGATATTGGTACAAACAACAGCGCGTTCTTGGCGGTGGGAAGGTGGCTTCACAAGGAGACAACTATTTTGTTGCGGATAACCCACCGTTTGGCGTAGAGTTTACCTACTTCTTGAAAGAAAAATACACTACGCTGGAAGATAAGCGCAAAGCAGCCGAAAAGGACAAAATCAAAAAGAACGAAGAAGTTCCCTTTCCAGGATGGGATGCATTAGAGAAAGAAAAGAATCAAGAAAAACCAGCAGTTTGGCTCTACATCATGGATGTGGACGGAAATATCATCCAACGCGAAAAAGCCACCAACAGCAAAGGTATTCAGCGCGTAAGCTGGGACCTACGCACAATCTCCAAAGGGGCCATTACGAATTCTAACGTGAACAGAAGTTATGACGGTGCGATGGCTGCTCCTGGAAAATACCAAGGACAGTTGATGAAGGAAATCGACGGGGTGATTTCTGTGATTAGTGAAAAAGTAACCTTCGAGGTAGTTCCTTTGCGCAAAGGTGCTTTGGAAGGCGCGAATCCATCTGAAGTTGCTGCATTCTGGAAAGACGTAGAAGAAATGTATGGAAAGTTGACTGCCTTGAATACCACATTTAGTAACGCCAAAGAGCGCTTAGTACTGATGATGAAAGCCTATGAGCGGTCTCCAAAGATGAATCCTACCTTGAACCAAGCCATGGTTGACTTGCATAAGAAGATGTTACAACTAGACTACACGCTCTCCGGAAGTAAATCACGTGACGAAGTAGGTGAGAAAAGTCCCTACCCTACAATAGGAGATTTCCTGGGCGCAGCAAGTACAGGAACTTCAGGATCTACATACGGACCGACACCAACCCATCAGAAGAGCTTATCGAATGCGAAAAAACTGATGGAAGATGCACGCGTTCAGGTAGAACAAATCCGAAAAGTAGAACTTCCAGCACTTGAAAAACAATTGGAAGCACTAGGCGCTCCTTGGATAGAGGGTCAAGATTTGAAATAATACGTAAAAGGGATCAGAGGAGTGCCTGCAGCGACGCAAAGTACTCCGCTGTTCCCAACAAACGCGATCCATACCACGAAAAGTATTCTCCGTCGACAAGCAATACTTTGGAAGAGGGGAAATGCTGCGTTAATTCATCCAATTCCTCTTTTTTAAAAGGATACGGCTCTGAACTCAGGAAGATATAATCCGGCCGCTCTTTGAGGTCATTCAAGTCGCATATTGGATAGCGCGATTGTGGAGATAGCACATTTTTGAATCCTAACTCATTCGTTAATAAATCATGGATAAAGGTACCTTCTGCAGCTCCCATATAGGGATTTTTCCAGATCAAATAGAGTACAGACTTATCCTTTATGGACGATTGAAAACTGTCAAAGGCACTACGAATTGATTGCGCTATATTGTTAGCTTTATCTTGCGTAAGGGTCAAGTCTCCCACTTCAATAATCATCCGCAGCGCATCCCCCAACGTCTCAATATCCGACATCCATACCGGCGCTATTTCGCGCAACGCTTCGATGTCATCTTTGGTATTTTCTTCTTTATTTCCGATGATTAAGTCGGGAGAAAGCGCCTTGATGGCTTCGATGTTCACTTGTTTGGTTCCGCCAATGCGTGTTTTAGCTTTAAACCACTCCTTCGGATGTACGCAAAACTTGGTAATCCCTACAACTCTCTCGCCTAGCCCTAAATCATGTAGTAGCTCAGTTTGTGAAGGTACCAACGAAACAATACGGCTTGGAAAGACAGGTACAGTGACGACATCACCCAGCTGATCTTTCACGGTACGAATCATTAGGCTATAGCAGCAATAAGGTCGTGGCGAGTTACAATATGGTACTTCCCATTTCCTAAATCTACGATTGCAGCCGGAACATCTTTACAAATTAACTTGGATAGCTCTTTCGTTGATAAACCCGCAGGCACAATCGGAAGTGGTGGCGCCATAATAGAACCTACCAACTCATCCTTAAATTCAGGATTTTCAACCAATTGATTGATCAATGTTTTCTCGTCAACCATTCCTACAAACTGCTCTTCTTTCACGACAGGAATTTGGGAAATATTGTACTTACGCATTTTGGCTACGGCGTGTGACACCAATTCTTCTGTTCCCAATGTCACTAATGGCTCATCCATGTGATTAACGATCAAATCCTTCGCGTTTTTTCTGTTTTCTTCCAAGAAACCGCGCTCGCGCATCCAATCATCGTTGAAAATCTTACCTACATATCTACTTCCGTGGTCGTGAAATAATACCACTACGACATCATCTTCTTTCAAGTGATCCGCCATTTGCAAAACACCTTTAATGGCAGAACCAGCGGAGTTCCCCACAAAGATTCCTTCTTCACGCGCCAAACGACGTGTATAGTTGGCCGCATCTTTATCCGTAACTTTCTCAAAATGGTCGATAACGTCGAAATCCACGTTTTTAGGAAGAATATCTTCTCCAATTCCTTCCGTGATATATGGATAAATCTCGTTGTGATCAAAAATACCTGTTTCGTGGTATTTTTTAAAGACCGAACCATAGGTATCAATTCCCCAAATTTTGATGTTTGGGTTTTTCTCTTTTAAATATTTCCCAACTCCAGAGATTGTTCCTCCCGTTCCTACTCCAACTACAAAATGCGTGATTTTCCCTTCTGTTTGTTCCCAAATTTCTGGACCTGTAGATTCATAATGCGCCTGTCTATTGGATAAGTTATCGTACTGATTCACATACCAGGAATTCGGCGTTTCTTCCGCTAATCTGCGCGACACGGAGTAATACGAACGTGGATCCTCTGGCTCTACCGCAGTAGGACAAACAACTACTTCAGCTCCAACAGCGCGCAAAATATCCATTTTTTCTTTACTCTGTTTGTCGTTCAATACACAGATTAACTTATACCCTTTTGCGATACATGCTAGCGCTAATCCCATACCCGTATTTCCAGAGGTTCCTTCGATGATTGTAGCCCCAGGCTTAATGAGACCCGCTGCTTCCGCATCTTCGACCATTTTCACGGCCATACGGTCTTTCACCGAGTTTCCAGGGTTGGTGGTTTCTACTTTCGCAAGAATAGTTCCTTTGATGTCTTTGGTGATTCGATTGATTTTGACCAACGGCGTATTTCCAATAGTCTCTAATATATTGTTGTAATATTTCATGCTCAATTTGTTTGCTGCAAAATTAATAAGAATTCGTTAGCTGAACGGTCTTCTGCTGCACAAGATTCAGGAATGCTGTGAATAGTCTCTAACGCACAGCAATTAATCATAAATAACTAAAGAAAAGTAAATACTAATCCATAAATTTATTCAAAAAAATCCACGCCTATCATACTCCTGTGGTTAGTATTCTAAGGGAGTCCTAAGATTCCTTCTGCATTTCCGTAATTATAACTTATACTAATGCTTCAACCTTACCACATCGCGCACGGCAACTGGTTTTGAGTCCGCTCCGCATTCTTCGGGTTGCATGGCGCGTGTTGGTCCGAACTTAAATTCAATGACTGCACCGTCTACCATAAACATTTCGTCGAGGTTCACCGGATACAACTTCGCCCCGCTGTCCATTAGCTCAATAAGCACATTGCACGGACTCTTATACATCCTTACGATTCCCGTAAAAATTGTTTGATCAATCACTTCGTTAGTTGGGGTTTCCTCTACAACATCTACTGGTGCTGGCACAACAGGCTGGGTTACACCACAAGCAAAAAGAAAAGGGACTAAAAATAATAGGGTGATTTTTTTCATGACGTTCGATTTAATAAAATTTTGCTTTCTTACTGTTGTTTTTCCACCCTGCTTGGCTGGCGTATTCCACAAAGAATATTTTTACATCTGCTTGACTTTCATAGTCCACAAAAAAGATTTTCTTATCCGCTTGACTCGCATAATCTACGAAAAACCATTTTCCATCATTTTTACCTGCTTGGCTAGAATAATCTACCTTGTACACTTTTAAATCGGCCTGACTTTCATAATCCACCACGAATACTTTAACATCGGCTTGACTGGCATAATCTACCGGAAATATCTTTTGCGTCCACCCCACTAGTGGCATTAAAAACAACATACTTAGGAATACTTTCATTTGACCAAGTTAAGCATATAAGTTCAGTTGTTATCAAAACTCACGCCGAAACATTTTGAATTTCACGTTGGGATAATCTGTTTGGGCAAGCATCAAGCGCTCTTTGCCTTCTTTTGTTTTCGGACTTGGAAACACACAAATCAAGGTATGTTTTTTAAAAATTGTACCCAATAGGTTTAACTCATAGCACTTTTTCTCTACACTTATTGATTTTAGATCAAAATCAATGGCCTTGACCACTTCCCTTTTCTCGGCATGATACAAGTCCACGGAAATGTTTACCTCTGCTTCTTGCTTTAGCTCTTTGGTAGTTGCGAACTGCGTGTAGGCATCAAAATTGGGTTGATTCACATACCTTTTCCAATTTAAATGAAACGCTGATCGTTTGGGTAGCACCTTTTTCTTTTGCTCCCCGAGGAACTGTTGAACCAGCTGGTCATGTACCTCCTCGTTCAACCATTCATTGATCACTGTTGGCTCTGAGAACACGACTGTTCCCCTAGACATTTTCTTCAATTTCATCAGCTCCTCTTTGGAATACAATGGGTCGAAAAGCCGCAGTTCAGCCTGATTTCCGCGATAGCCATCTACCTCTTTCTTCAATCCGTTCAAGAGTCGCTGAATGGCTAAAAACGTATTCTTACGCGTAATTACCTTATATAACTTCATTCGTGATTCAGACAAAAACACAAACGGTCCCTCACCACCACCTGTGAACAAGCCAACGGCTAAATGTTCGTCGCTTAGAGCATTTGGCTTGAGGTAGATAATTGAATAAAAGGATTCCATAATTTAGGATAAACGAATGATGAAATTGTGCGCCGAAGCGGTCACATAATTAATGTAATTTGGGTCAAAACATTGCTTTACCTCGTTCCAATAGGCATTACGATGTTCCGGATAATAACTTAACTGGTATTTAATGTCTACTTCAAATTTTTCGTGGTAAAGTGCCAAAAAATCATCCAAAATCGTGGGTAAATCCGCTTTGATGTAACTAAAAAATAAGCGCATAGAAGGATGGTCCATTCCTAGTTGGCTAATGGACAATGGGGAAAAATGGATACCTTCAAAATCATTGGCTACAACGGCATCCACGGCGAACCGATTTTTCTTTTCCGCCACCAACAACTTAGGAATCGGTTTCGACCAAATTGGAAAGAAAAGATCAAACAGAAACAATTCAAACAACGTTCTTGGTTGGAGAAAAGCATTAAATTTTAGCTTCGACTCCCACAAGAAGTCATAAAATGTATCGAACGGCGTGATTCCTTCCACCTGTTCTATACACAGAAATCGCTTGCCTTTTAGCGTAAATGAAGCTGTTTCCAACTTGTTAAATCTAAAATGTTTAATCATGAAGGTAAACAAATGATTCCCGATGATCATTTCTTGATTCAACGGTGCATAGAGCAAATATTTGCGGTAATCAGCTGTCAACAAGACGGAAGGAGCATTGAGCAAACTGCGATTCATGGTGAGCGGCTTCAATTCCTCCATACGCATTATTTTGCTGTGCGCTCCAGCATGGGCACAAAGCTGAAGTCTCCATAGGTTTGTTGTTCGTATTCCGTTGCCGAAACTTTGGTAATTTTTGTCATAATTTGCTTGTCGCCTTCACCGATAGGAATAACAAGTATTCCACCAACAACCAATTGCTCCAACAGTGCCTCTGGTACAAAGGGCGCACCGCAGGTCACGAGCACTCGCTCATACGGCGCATAGGCTATTCGGCCTTTATAACCATCACCAAAAAACAACTTAGGATTATGTCCTAGGGCTTTAATAATTCGACTGGCTTTTTGGAAGAGTTCTCGCTGACGTTCGATCGAAACAACCTTTGCACCAAGCGCACATAGAATCGACGTTTGAAATCCACTGCCCGTTCCGATTTCCAATACTTTAGTCCCTTTTTTAATGTCTAACAACTCTGTTTGGAACGCTACTGTATAAGGGTGTGAAATCGTTTGTCCCGCCCCAATCTGGAATGCCGTATTGGAATAGGCTTGATTGATAAAAGCAAGATCTAAAAAGAAATGGCGCGGTGTTGCATCAAACGCATCCAGAATTGCAGCACTTTTTATTCCTTTCGCCTTCAATTCTTCAATTAACTGGCGACGCATTCCTTTATGTCTTAAACTATCTTCCATGGAGGAACAAATTTAAAGCAATGAAACATGTGTCGACTAACCCCTCAAGAAAGGATATTAACAAAATGATTTTTATAGGGGGATTTTTGAGTTTAGAGCTTAGAACTTAGAGTTTAGAGGTTTGAATTTAGCCTTGTCGAGCTCAAGGTAAAAGTTTTGAGTTACATTTATTCTCAACGTTGCGTTCTGAATCCTAAATTCAGCAATAGCTTTCTGTTATTTTTTAACAGTGATGACCTCTTCGGTGAGGCTTACGGCTTTTACCGGTTGTTTAACTCTATCGATCCAGCGGGAAAAGCGCTTTTTATCTAGTTGAAATAAATAACGGCTATTGTCCAAAATCAACACTTCTGTTGAGTTATTTAAATCATCTAAATATTCAGACAAATCTAGATGCCCTTCGAAAATAATGGGGTAAAAATGAGTGGTTAAGGCCTCTAATCCGTTGAACAAATGAACGAGTTGTTGACGTATTTTTCGCTTCCTAATCTCTGTTAAATCTCCGATCAATGGGACCAAGGAATCGTCAATAGATTGCAGCTCATGAGCAAAGAACACAGTATCACCCATGTTAATGTACTGCCTTACACGATCCATTAACACCTCCGTGTTTTGATCAAAATCAACAAATACAATTACGCTCTTCATTCTTTATTCTCGCGCTAATCTCAATTACTGAACAAATAAAAAGAGTTTAACAGGGAAAAAACATGACAATCGTCATCTTTAGCTACATTGACTTAAAAAAGATGTTAACAACGTTGAATTACTGGCGTCAGCCAACGAAGACGGATTAAAACTTACAGTTACGCAAAGAGTCGATGTCCAAAATTGTTATCGTAGAACCTTTCGAAAGGATGGTTCCATCATTTTTGAACTCGCTTAAAATACGAATAACCGATTCAGTTGCCGTCCCTACAATACTAGCGAGTTCATCACGCGAAACGACGATCTCCAGGGTGTGCTGGTGCTCTTTGACGTATTTATCGTATAATTTTACCAAAGCTTCGGCTACGCGCTTGCGCACCGTATTGTATGCTAAATTCACAAGTGCTCTCTCACGCTCTAAGACGTCACCTGCTAATAACTTGATAAATGAAGCAGAAACATCTCGATCACTCAAAATCAACTTCTCAAAATCAGCTTTAGGAATACAGTTAATCTGTGCATCTTCCATGGCAACGGAAAACTCCTCATAATCTTTACCCATGAGCAACTCCGTGTAACCAAAAAAGTTCCCTGGGGCATAAATTTCTGTTACCAACTCTTTCCCTTCTAAGGTCATTTTATAATTGCGCACATGACCTTTTTCTACTTGATATAAAAACTTAGGAAGGTCACCAATGGCATAAATTACTTCCTTCTTTTCAAAAGATTTAGGACTTACATCCTCGAGCAAAACATTGAGCGCAGACAAATCCGTCACTGCCGATTTAAAACCGTCCCATTTATTTTCAAGTTGTTGGATAGACTCAAACCGCTTTCGCTTATTGAGACGTGACTCGACGGCTCCCAATAATTCCATTTCCTCAAATGGCTTAGAAATATAGTCATCTGCTCCAAGGTTCATTCCCTTTCGGAAGTCAGCCTTTTCTGATTTGGCAGAGAGAAAAATAAACGGAATAGCCGATGTTTCAGCCGATTTTGATAAATAGTAAAGAACACCATACCCATCCAATTCCGGCATCATGATGTCACAGATAATTAAATCAGGATGATTTTTTTTTACCATCTCCACTCCTTCCTTTCCGTTTTTAGCGGTAACCACCTCATAATCTGCTAACTCCAAAATTTCTTGAATATTTTCACGCATTTCGTGATTATCCTCAATAACAGCCAATTTATACATCTGCGTTTATTTTAGGTATGTTTATTCTAAAAGTTGTTCCTTTTCCTTCTTGACTGTCAAAGTGGATTGTTCCACCAAGTAAATCAAGGTATCTTTTCACAATGGTTAATCCTAAGCCTGTCCCCTCAATATTCGTAACATTCTCTGCTCTGAAAAACCGCTCAAACATATTGGCTTTATCCTTATCTGGTATTCCTATTCCCTCATCTTTCACGCAGAGCAATACCTTATCCCCTTGATCAGCAATCGATATGTAGACCGTACTATTCTCTGAGCTGTACTTCAATGCATTGGAGGTTAAATTAATCAACACATT
>JALQTG010000316.1 GCA_023264075.1 Crocinitomicaceae bacterium | reverse complement strand
AATAGAGAATCGCGTATCGTATCATTACAGCCATTTACGCCCAGAAGATAGATGTAGTGGTCTTGAGTATTACTTGGTAAATAGGTTGTAAACTGTGATAGACTGTCACTGAACGTACCGTTATTACTGCTCCAAAATACCACTGAGAAATTTCCAGTGGTTGTATTTCCTACGTCCTCTGTGTCACCTATACACAGGATGCCATTGCCTACTGTGAAATTGGCAGAAAGTGTAGATAATGTATAAGGGATGGTACATCCGTCATTTGCGTATGAGGGAACTCCAGTTGGGTCGAAATCGACGCGTGCACCATCTCGGTCTGCTGCTGTTCCCCCGATACCTCCTGTTTGGTTAAGCAGGCTGCATTTATTGTAAGTAACAGTTTCGTTACACACACCTATATCAATCGTCAAAGTGCGATCTCCGGTGGCTGGGTCGCAGGGGTTTGTCCAATTGGCAAAATGACCATTGGTATTTCCTGCACACTGAAAGATGACATAAATGGTATCGGTAAGTCCAGCATAGTTGTGTGAAGTGGGATCGAAGTCAGTACTTGTAATCAACAACACTTGCGCACCTGCTGGTAAAAGACCATTCGTTGGTTCTAAAAAATAACCACAGGATAACACTGTTGAGTTCATTGCTGCCACGTGACCAGCCGTGGTTGCATTTTGACATATTCCTAAGTAGTTGTTATTCGGCCAAGTTACCGTAATATCAACTGTATTTAATGCATTTGGTCCGATTTGCAAACGAACCATTTCATTTTGTCCTTCTGGAGTACCACAGGCATCAACGAGAATAGATTCAATTTCAAAACAGCTTTGACTGAATGTGTTGAATATGCTCAGGATAAAAGTAAATACAACTAAACGGATTTTCATACTTGGTTAAAACGTAAAGGTAGTATCAAGGGTTGTTTTTTCAATTAGAATTGTGTGAAATTAAGATTAAATAATTGCTCCTACCAACATTTCCTACTCATGAAAGATTTTGACTTCTTTCATTCCAGCGCTATTTCGGCAGGCGCGAAACATGCCGTCTGTATTGAACTCCATGGAGATGTTTCCCTGGGTGTCTAAAGCAATGATTCCTCCATCTCCGCCTAACTCAGGCACTTTCTCATGAATAACCAACTGAGCAGCTTCTGCCAAGGATAAGCCTTTATATTCCATGAGAGCGGAGATATCATACGCAACCACACTACGAATAAAGTACTCTCCCCATCCCGTTGAAGATACTCCACAAGTTTTGTTATTCGCATAGGTGCCAGCACCTATGATGGGTGCATCCCCAATTCGTCCGAATTTTTTATTGGTCATTCCCCCTGTAGAAGTACCTGCAACAATATTTCCATTTTTATCCAGCGCTACACAACCAACAGTTCCAAATTTTGAGGATTTGATGAGCTCATCATAGTGCGTGTTGACCTGTTTTTTAATTGCTTCTTTTACTTTCCTGAGCGATTGAAGTCGCGATTCCACTCTAAAGTAACTGGGGTCTATTAATTGAAAACCTTGACTCAGTGCAAAGCTTTCTGCGCCTTCTCCGGCCATCATGACATGTTCAGAATTCAACATCACGGATTTTGCCAATAAGATGGGGTTTTTAATGCGCTTAACTCCTGCGACAGCTCCAGCGTTGCGTGTATTTCCATCCATAATGGATGCGTCTAGTTCGTTTTCTTCAGTGTTGGTGAATACAGCTCCTTTTCCCGCATTGAACAATGGACAATCTTCCAAAATAGTAATGACGGTTGTGACGGCATCTATACTTGATTTACCATTAGAAAG
>JALQTG010000200.1 GCA_023264075.1 Crocinitomicaceae bacterium | reverse complement strand
ATTAATCAACGCTATCTTTATATCCTGCATTTCCATATTAGAATTTATGTGAGTTGTAACTTAACCCTAAAAATGAATTGTTAAGCGCTTACAGGAGTAGAGCAGTACTGTTAAGTTTGAAAAAAGAACTCAATGAATTGGCGGGAACATATTTGTCGCGGGAAGAAGCAAAAATCGTAATAGATCGATTGAATAAAGCGATTGATGCGACGCGCATCAGTGTGGGAAGAACCTCTTTTGCGCTAAAGGAATTATAGGAATGCGACATAAATTCCGATTTTGTGAAATGGCACAGTGCTTGTCGAAATAACATTCTTCAAATTTGAACGCCCTGAAGGAAGTGGTTTCAAGAATCGAAGGGCAGAAAACTGACAGATTGACGTAAAGAAAGAACACATGAGCGAATTATTTGACGATAGCATATTAGAATTTAACGTACCGATGGACGGTGATGCGGACTTTATTCCGTTGATTACACCAGAGGAAGAGGAGACTATGAATAATGCAGAGTTTCCAGCTGAAATACCTATTCTTCCGCTACGAAACAATGTGCTGTTTCCAGGTGTAGTGATTCCGATTACAGTTGGAAGGGATAAATCAATTAAATTGGTTCAAAAAGCGAATAAAGAGGATCGTATCATAGGTGTGATCGCTCAAAAGAACCAAGAGGTCGAAGAACCAGAATTTTCTGATGTACATACGATTGGAACTGTCGCTCAAATTGTGCGGATGTTGAAAATGCCTGATGGCAGTACTACGGTGATTATTCAAGGTAAACGACGGTTTGAGATTGTTCAGCCCACACAAAGTGAGCCGTTTATGAAAGCTGAAGTGCGTTTTTTCAAGGAATCCAAAGCCCCTAAAAAGGATAAGGAATTCAAAGCCATCATTGACTCAATGAAGGAATTGGCCTTAAATATCATCCGCGACTCTCCGAACATTCCTACTGAAGCTCAATTCGCAATTAAGAATATCGATAGCCCTACCTTTTTAATCAATTTCATTTCTTCGAATATGAATGCCGATGTGAAAAAGAAGCAATCTTTATTAGAGGAAATGGACCTCATTAAGCGCTCCATGGATTTGTTGCAACACCTCACCATCGAGGCGCAACAATTGGCCATGCGTAATGAGATTCAGACACGTGTAAAAACCGATATCGATAAACAACAGCGCGAATATTTTCTCCATCAGCAAATGAAAACTATTCAAGAGGAGTTAGGTGGAAGTCCTCAAGAACAGGATGTGCGAGAACTGCGTAACCGCGCGAAATCGAAAAAATGGAACAAGGATGTGGAAAAGTTGTTTTCCAAAGAATTGGATCGTTTGCAGCGCATGAATCCTCAAGGTGCTGAATATACTGTTCAATTGAACTACTTAGACCTTTTGTTAGACTTGCCTTGGGGTGAATTTACAAAGGATAAATTAGATTTAAAGCGGGCTGAAAAGATATTGGCGCGGGATCATTACGGACTCGAGACGGTAAAAAAGCGAATTCTCGAATACTTGGCTGTTTTGAAGTTAAAAGGAGACATGAAATCGCCCATCTTATGTTTTTATGGGCCTCCTGGAGTAGGGAAGACCTCTTTAGGGAAGTCAATTGCAGAAGCATTAGGCCGTGAATATGTCCGAATGTCACTCGGTGGACTACACGACGAAAGCGAAATTCGTGGGCACCGCAAGACATACATTGGGGCCATGCCGGGAAGAATCATGCAGAATATCAAGAAATCCAAATCAGCGAATCCTGTTTTTGTATTAGATGAAATTGATAAACTCGGAAGGTCCAATCATGGTGATCCATCGAGTGCGTTGTTGGAGGTGCTCGATCCTGCTCAAAACAATGCCTTTTATGATAATTACATCGAAACTGAATTTGACCTTTCAAAGGTTTTGTTTATTGCTACGGCCAACGATTTGAGCACGATTCAACCGGCGTTGCGCGATCGAATGGAAATCATTGAAGTGAACGGATATACATTAGAGGAGAAAATAGAAATTGCAAAACGTCATTTGCTTCCAAAGCAGATAGAAGAGCACGGAATTGCCAAAAAAGACCTAAGTATAGCGAAATCCGTTTTAGAGACGGTTGTAGAGGAGTATACACGTGAATCAGGTGTTCGCGGATTAGATAAGCGAATTGCAAAGGTTGTAAGGAATAGAGCGCGTCAAATAGCGATGGAGGAAGAAGCAAGTTCAACGTTATCTAAAAGTGACTTGCAAAAAATACTTGGCCCAGGAAGAAAGAAAACGCAATACATCAATAATGATATCGCTGGAGTAGTTACAGGGTTAGCGTGGACCTCAATGGGAGGGGATATTCTTTTCATTGAATCATCTTTGGCAAAGGGTAAAGGTAAACTAACGTTGACAGGGAATCTGGGGGATGTAATGAAAGAATCTGCAGTCATCGCCTTACAATATTTGCGTGCACATGCCCATTGGTTTCAGTTAGATCAAGAAGTATTTGATCGTTACAACGTACACGTTCATGTGCCAGAAGGAGCTACCCCTAAAGATGGACCTTCTGCAGGGATAACTATGCTGACTTCATTAGCGTCTGTTTTTACGCAGCAAAAAGTCAAGAAGAACCTTGCGATGACAGGGGAGATTACATTGCGTGGAGAGGTGTTGCCCGTAGGAGGTATCAAAGAAAAAGTATTAGCCGCCAAGCGTGCGAAAATAAAGGAAATTATTTTGTGTTCGAAAAATCGAGCGGACATCGAAGAAATTACACCCGAATACTTGAACGGGTTACATTTTCATTATGTGGACACGATGAAGCAAGTTTTAGATATTGCCATAACACGCGAAAAGGTAAAAGATGCAGTGGATATCGTGTGATGCCATCAGAGAATTCAATTAACGGAACAAACAGTTATTAAACAAGACTTCGTATGAACCAATCGATTAAGCGTTTTTTTCATTTACTCATGCTCATCGTGTTACTTCCAATAAGTGCTTACGTGTTTTTTTATTATTGGGCAAATTCGAGCGTGGAAGGATTACGTCAATTACCCACATTAATCTGGTCTTCGATCATTGTTTATATTTTGATACAAATGATTAAGCGCTTTGTAACCAAGAAGGTCGAATGGTATGAATACACGTATTACATAGGCTTGGCTGCCGTATTAATTCCATTTGTAATTCCCGCTAACCCGGATTGGTCGTTCACTGTGACGCGCTATGGAACCTTGTTTTTGGCATTTCCTCCGGTGGTAGATTTGATTCGATTTAGTCAAAAGAAAATTTAATTCGTCTTCGGTATTTCTTGGGTGATCATCGGATAGAGTTGGTCTGGAGTTCCCCATGTGGCGTCCGAAATCCCCTTAAACCAAGTGAGTTGACGTTTCGCATAGCGCCGTGTGTTCTGTTGGATAAGGTTGAATGCCTCGTTACAGCTAATACTTTCTTCGAAATACGCAAATAGCTCTTTATAGCCTACGGTATTTAATGCTTGATTATCTTTTAGAGAAAACAGATTTCGCGCTTCTTGTTCTAATCCTTTTTCAAACATCTGTTGGACGCGTTCATTGATGCGTTCGTAAAGAATTTCCCGTGGATGATTGACGATATAATAATAGGTACTGTAATAATTTTGCTGTAATTTTCCTTGGCGCGATTGAGAATAGGGCTTACCAGTGATATCAATTACCTCAAGTGCACGAATTAATCGAACTGAATTCTGCTGATCTACCTGTTCAAAATATACGGGGTCTTTAGAAAGTAATTCCTCTTGAAGATGTCGTATTCCTTTCTCAGCATAAATTGCATTCCATTTCGATCGCACATCCTCATCCCCAGGAATATCGTCGATTCCCTCAACCAAGGCTTTAATGAATAATCCTGAACCTCCGACAAGAATGACGGTGTCGTGTTTAGCGAATAATGATTTTAATGTCAGGCCAGCTTCTTGAGCATATTCTCCAGCGTTCAGTGGCGATTGAATGGAATGGGAATCGATGAAGTAATGCGGGACATTGTCCATTTCAAGCGCGTCAGGTTTTGCGGTTCCTATCGACATTTCCTTATAAAATTGCCGACTATCTGAAGAAACGACGGAGCACGCATAGTGTTTTGCAAGTGCTACTGAAAGCGCTGTTTTTCCACTGGCCGTAGGGCCTGCTATGACGATGAGACGTTTGATTTTTTTCAACAAAGATAACGAATTTGGTGCTAGAGTTGGAGTAAAGTTTTACGGAAGTGCGTGAATCGTAAACAATTGTCCCGTTGTCAATTCATCAAACCGTGAATTGTGCTATTTTTGCAAAAACTTTACTTGTATGATTCAACGCGTTCAGACTTTGTATCTTTTTGTAGCGATTGCTGCGCTCATCACACTTACACTTGGTATTGAGGTATATTCATATGCCATCTTCAAGGAGCAGACAGCCCACCTTGATGTGAATGTAAACTCTTATGGTATTCAGGTGGATGGAACAATCGAGGCAAACGTACTTAGTGATGATCGAGCCTCGTTACAGACCTTTTTAAATACCCAAGAAGAGCTTTCTGAGGTGAAAGGTGTAGCGTATAATAAGTTTCCATTTTTCTCGATTACATTATTTCTAACCATGTTAACAATCGCAACCTTGTTAACGTTCAAAAAGCTCCCCACTCAGCTGCGATTGGGAAGAATGGCATTCTTTTTCAGTTTGTTAGGAACCATCTTTACGATCGTATTTTACTACGTCTTGAAAAGTGAGTACAGCGAAGTCCTTGAGAACGCAGAGGTAAAATCTTACTTAGGCGTAGGTTTCTTCTGTTTAATAACGGCAACAGCCTTTATTTTTCTAGCTAATATTGGCATTAAGCGCGATTTGGACTTAATCAAATCAATTGATCGTATACGTTAATGAATTTTCTTTCTGTTGAGAACCTCACGAAAAGCTTTGGGGATCGTATCATATTTCAAGACTTAACCTTCGGGATTGAACAAGGTCAAAAAGTAGCACTTGTTGCGAAAAACGGAAATGGTAAGTCGACCTTGTTGAAATGCCTAATTGGACAGGAGTCCTATGACTCCGGACGCATCGTTTTTCGTAACGATATTTCGTTGGGCTATTTAGAGCAAGCGGAGAACTTAAACGACAGCAATACCATCATGCAGGAGGTTTTTGACCATGATTTGCCAAAACTTCAGGTCATTAAGCAGTATAACAAGGCCCTTCAAGAGAATGACGAAGAGGGAATGGCTGCACTATTTGAGAAAGTCTCTGAGCTAGATGCCTGGGATTTGGAATATAAGGTAGAACAAATTCTTACGCAGCTGAAGTTGACAGACTTTGAACGCAAGGTAGCGACGCTGTCTGGTGGTCAACGGAAACGTGTCGCATTAGCAAAAGTATTGATTGCCGAGCCGGACTTTTTAATTCTTGACGAGCCCACAAACCACCTTGATCTAGATATGATTGAGTGGTTAGAAACGTACCTTTCGCAATCCCGTTCAACTATTTTTATGGTTACTCACGACCGTTACTTCTTGGAGGTTGTTGCGGACATTATTCTCGAGTTAGAAGATCAGATGCTTTATCGTTATAAAGGAAATTTCTCCTACTACTTAGAAAAGAAAGCCGAGCGAGAAGCTCAGTTGGAGGCCACTGTGGGGAAGGCGAGAAGCCATATGCGCTCAGAGTTGGAGTGGATACGCAGGCAGCCAAAAGCAAGAGGAACCAAACAAAAAGCGCGAATTGATGCTTTTTATGAAACCAAGAAGGTCGCTTCTCAAAACATCGAGAAAGACGAACTCGAAATTGGTACTAAAATGGAACGACTCGGGTCGAAGATTGTGGAATTTCACAACTTATCGAAAGCCTATGGCGACTTAACCATTTTAGAGAAATTTTCTTACAATTTTAAGCGGAAAGAACGTCTAGGGATTGTGGGGCCAAATGGAGCAGGGAAATCCACCTTTTTGAAAATGATCATGCAGGAGGAGCAGCCTGATAAAGGGAAAGTTGTAGTTGGGGATACTGTTGTGTTTGGATATTATTCGCAAGAAAATATCCAGATTTCTGACGACCAGAAAGTCATCGATGTTATTCGCGATGTCGCTGAATACATACCTTTAGACAAAGGAAAGGAAATGACTGCTGCTCAGTTTCTTGAGAAATTTCTTTTTCATAAAAGTATGCACTATAACTATGTGCGTAAACTAAGTGGTGGAGAGAAGCGAAGGCTGAAATTAATGAAGGTATTAATGGCCAATCCGAATTTTTTAATTTTGGATGAGCCCACTAATGACCTCGATATTTTTGTGCTTAGTGTACTGGAAGATTACCTTAAGAATTTCCAAGGGTGTTTGATCGTGGTATCTCATGACAGGTATTTCATGGATAAGATGGTGGATCATTTATTCGTTTTTGAAGGCCAAGGGGTTGTAAACGACATAACCGGAAATTACACTGTTTTCCGTCAACTACAGAAAGACGCCAAATTCCAAGCAGAAGAAGATCAACGGGAAGCGGCAAAGCAAGCCACTAAAGTAGAGAAAGCGAAAGAACAACAAGTACCAAAAAGCAACGGTTCTGAGACGCGGAAGTTGTCGTTCAAAGAGAAAATGGAGTTCGATACATTGGAAAAAGAAATCGAACAGCTCGAGGCGAGAAAAGTTCAATTAACAGAGGTGTTAAGTACTCCATCTTCAGCTACTCATGATTTAATCGAGGCAGGAAAGGAGCTTTCTCAGTTGGTAGAGGAACTGGATCAAAAAACGGAGCGTTGGATGGAGCTTTCAGAGTGGGTGTAACCTTTCATTTTTTGAATAATAACCAAGATACCGCGATTAGTAGGAGTACAAATCCTACTGAAATCCACCAATTTTGAACCACAAATATCAACACCAGTAAGGTGGGCAGTCCAAATAAAATCAGTAGGTGGAATTTACCTTGGTGTGGATTAGACATTAAAATAATGTATGGTTTCAGGCGTCACCACCATGTGTAGTGGGATATCATTTTTATCGGTATCGAGAATCGTGTCCTCTAATTCAAAAAGGTGCAACCCAATAAATTTGCAGTTGGGATGACACGACGATAAGAAACGGTCGTAAAATCCTTTTCCGTACCCTACACGGTAACCTTTTTTGTCGACGGCAAGAAGCGGTACAAAAACATAGTCGAACTGATCGTACAGTATTTTTTTTCCATTCGTTGGTTCTGGAATATCAAACTCGTTTAAGTGAAGGATGGTTTCTTCTGTATAGTTTCTGTGCACGAGTGTATGGTGATGGAAATCAGCAACAGGAAGACCTACTTTAGCCCCAATGACAAATGCTCGTTCTAAGAGGCCATAGGTATTGATTTCATGATGTCGTTCAATGGGGAGAAAAAGGCTGATCGTTTTTCCTTCCAATTGAAAGTTGGATAATACGCGCTCCGTGATTGCTTCACTTGATTCAATCAGTGATTTTGGAGAGAGCGCTTTTCTTCGCGCCTTGTAGTGTTTCCGTAATTCAGCTTTGGTCATGGTGGTTAATTCATACCGATAAAAGTAATTAAAATAACCTAAATCTCTAAAATTATGGAATGTTGAAAACCAAAAGAGGTCCGAAAACGTATGTACTTTTATCGTACATTTGAAATATGAAACTAAAACTGTATATTCTTTGCCTTGCTTCTGTTGCCTTTTACTGGGTTATTTCTGCAGCTGCGGACGGTGCGAGTAGCATAAATCCCATTGAAAAAAACTCCAGCGTTGAAGAGGCGAGGGTGGCTTTGGGTGAAACACCGCTTATTCATCACATGGA
>JALQTG010000160.1 GCA_023264075.1 Crocinitomicaceae bacterium | reverse complement strand
GTTACCCGTACGTCAGTTTAGCAAACTGGTGGTTTCAGCCACTCACCCACTCCACCGAATGGTAAATCTACATTTCAAATAAGGAAACAAACAGTATTGTTTCCGAACGGATTGCAAAAATACAAATTCAAGCTATACAGCAATGGAATTATTTAAAAAAAAAGTAATTAAATTAAGTTATTCCTTCAAGTTTATCAATTCCTTGATGAAGTATTGAAACTAGGCAAAATCAGTAAATCAAGTAAACCAATCGATCAATCATATTGATGAGTCCGATGGCAATAAAAACGCTTAACAAATCGTCAAAGGATTTCAAAGGCTTTTGAACTATGGCAGAAAACCCAACAAAAAAATAAAGAATAGCCATTCCGATCAATGCCAGGTCAATAGTAGCGATGGTTGGAGCCATAATAAATGTAGGAACAAATAACAGTAAAACAACATGTAGAATTAATCGTAATCTGGCCTCATTCACCAAGGATAGTAAGAAAAGATAATTAAAAATCGGTAATAGAATAGCTGCTATCAATAGAAAGTAGGTTTCAATTCCTTCCTGTATTTGAGCATAACTCTGATGACTAATGAAAACCTCCCAAAATGAAGCATGAGCGCCCACATAAAACAGGGTAAAACCTCCTAATAAAAAACGTAAGCTTTTCGGTGAATTCTTATCAATAGACAGGCTCAGTAACACGAAAATAAGTATCAAAATAGACTTTAAAGGCAGCGGGGGTAAAAAAATGCCAAGTTGGAAAAGACTTACCACTCCGAAAACCAAATAGGTTAAAACGCCGATCGATAAAACTTTCCGAACTTCCACTTTACGCTTTCTTAGCCAGTGCTTCTTCTATGTAACTAAACGTAGACAGTACTATGGGCTCCCCATTCACCACAGCAACATCATGCTCAAAATGAGCACTTGGCTTACCATCAGCCGTAACAATCGTCCAATTGTCACTTAGGTATTTCACACGTTCTGTACCCATATTAATCATCGGTTCAATCGCGATGGTTAATCCGTCTTGGATTTTTTTACCTCTTCCTCGACGTCCATAATTGGGGACTTGAGGTTCCTCATGCATTGTTTTACCCAAACCATGACCTACCAGCTCACGCACCACACCATAACCGTGCTTCTCCGCATGTTGCTGAATATGAAAGCCTATATCTCCAATACGATTACCTGCTCGCGTTTGCTCCACACCAATATCCAAGCACTCTTTTGTAACCTTGAGAAGATGTTGGATTTCTGAAGATACATTTCCAACAGCAAATGTATAGGCATGATCACCATAATACCCTTCAAAAATCGCCCCACAATCAACAGATACAACATCACCTTCTTTGATAGGAGTATTTGTTGGTATTCCATGAACAACCTGTTCATTCATTGAAATACAAAGTGTATTTGGAAAATCATACAATCCGAGAAAACCAGGAATTGCATTTTGAGAACGAATGTAAGACTCTGCTATAGCATCGAGCTCTAATGGTGTAATTCCAGGTTCTAACGCTTCTGCTATTTTACCTAAAGTTCTGCTCACCACTTGTGCTGCTTCACGCATTATTTCAATCTCCTCGCGTGTTTTATAAATAATCATATTTCTATTATATAAACTCATAGCAAAAAAAGGGGAACAATGCTCCCCTTTTAATTTATGTAATATACTATTTTCAATTTGACTACGCCAAAATAGCCTTCACTTTATCCGCTGCTTCTTGTAAAAGAACAGCAGAGTGAACGTTCAACCCCGACTCATCAATTAACTTTTTAGCTTCAACCGCATTCGTACCTTGTAAACGGACGATAATTGGAACAGGAATATTACCCATGTTCTTGTATGCATCTACAACTCCCTGTGCAACTCGATCGCATCGAACGATTCCACCAAAGATATTGATGAGAATAGCCTTTACATTCGGATCTTTCAAAATAATAGAGAATGCTTTTTCAACGCGCTCAGCATCAGCTGTACCGCCCACGTCCAAGAAGTTTGCTGGATTACCACCTGACTGTTTTATAATGTCCATTGTAGCCATAGCCAAACCAGCGCCGTTCACCATACATGCAACATTCCCATCTAGCTTCACAAAATTCAATCCTGCTTCCCCAGCTTCTACTTCAGTAGGATCTTCTTCTGTCTTATCACGCATTGCTGCGTAATCAGGGTGACGGAACAATGAGTTCCCATCTAACGTCACTTTAGCATCAACTGCAATTATTTTATCATCAGATGTTTTTAGCACCGGATTAATTTCAAACATAGCAGCATCACAACCAACATATGCGTTGTACAATGCACTCACAAATTTTGTCATTTCCTTAAACGCTTTTCCACTCAACCCTAAATTGAATGCGATTTTACGCGCTTGAAAACCTTGAACACCTAAACGAGGATCAATTTCTTCCTTAAATATTAAATGAGGTGTAGTTTCCGCAACATGCTCAATGTCCATACCACCTTCTGTTGAATACATAATCACATTTCTACCCTTCTCACGGTCTAAAAGAACAGACATATAGATTTCAGAAGTTTCACTCTCTCCAGGATAATAAACATCTTCTGCAATCAACACCTTATTAACTTTCTTTCCTACACCATTTGTTTGTAAAGTTTCGAGGTGACCTCCGAGAATTCCTTTCACCGTTTCCTCTACTTTGTCAATACCTTTAGCCAGAACGACTCCTCGAGAACCAGTCTCTTGAACAGTTCCTTTACCACGACCACCGGCGTGAATTTGAGCCTTCACAACATACCATGAAGTTCCTGTTTTTTCAGTAAGTTCTTTTGCTTTTGTCACAGCATCTTCTAAATTGTCTACGACAACACCTTCTTGAATGCCTACGCCAAAGCT
>JALQTG010000147.1 GCA_023264075.1 Crocinitomicaceae bacterium | reverse complement strand
TTTAGCACCGCCGGTGCACTTTCCCTCATTCGGCATGCACTCTGGCATCTATTTGCTGAACTGACGCGCAGCAGTCCCCCCCATTTTCCCTGCGCCATCCATTGGTCTTCGAAAGCCGTATGACTTATCCTAAAATAGGTTGACAAAGTGTAACATGAAGGAAGAAAGTAAATCCATTTTAGGACAATGGATAGGTAATAGCTTGTATTTTTCAGATGAAGAAAAAAGGATAATCAGCGGGCCACGCTGCATCACGGCCTGCCTAAGTTTACGAAGCGATGCACCGCCTGAGACGATGGCTGATAGCGGAGTCGAACTCCGAGTCGGTATAAAATAAGTAAATCGCCTTCGCTCCGACTTTCTGCCGTCCAAAAAAACATGAAAAGCCACCCCTAGTATCAAGCAAAACTAGCTTTCTGACTTTCGCTTTATCAATGTGCTGAATCTCACAAACCAGCATCTTTCCAGCTTTGAATTGTTACTTGAGACCTTTTTTGACCGAACAGTCCAGTATGTACTAATGTTTTGCTTTCAACAAGTTCTGGCTTTAATTTTTCAAAATAATTCAACCCTTTAAACATTTTAGACTGTATGGTTTCTGATGCTTTTATTTCAATTAAATTAAGTTTTTCTGATTGTTGCCAGATTAAATCTACTTCATTTCCCACAGCATCCCTCCAAAACCAAAAATCTCGCAACAAGTTTTTGTGATAATTGAGCTTAATGTATTCATTAATCACATAGTTTTCAAATATATTGCCTTTATACCCACTCAGTTTTACATTTTCAGGAGCATTAATTTTTAACAAATAACAAAGCAAGCCTGTGTCATAAAAATAAAGCTTAGTACTTTTTGTAATCCGTTTATTGAAGTTAGAATAGTAGGGATGTAATTGATATACTATATAGCTCGTTTCTAAAACAGATAGCCAAGATTTTGCTGTTGGTTGAGTGATTCCACATTCATTAGCTAGGGCGTTTAAATTTATTAATTGTCCTGCTCTTCCTGCACACAAGGAAATAAAGTTTCTAAATAATTTAAGGTCTTTCACTTGAATTAGCTCTGATAAATCTCTTTCAACGTAAGTTTGAATATAATTTGAATAAAACACCTTTGATGGTATATCTCGATCATAAAGTGCCGGATAAAAACCTCTTTGTAAGTTCACAGCGTAATCGTCATTTAACCAGCCTGCCGTTTGTAATTCTTGCAAATCGAAGGGTAGCAATCTAAATAATGCAACACGTCCAGCTAAACTTTGTGTTATATTTTGCATCAATTGAAAATTCTGAGATCCAGACAATATATACTGCCCCATTATTTTATCTTCATCTACTTTTGTTTGTAAGTATGAAAAAAGCTCAGGAACACGCTGTACTTCATCAAAAATCACATATTTCGTAAATTGATTTAAAAAACCATTTGGGTCATCCTTAGCAAAATTTCTAACATCAATATTTTCTAAATTTACATATTCATAATGGGGGAATTCAGTTCTTAGAAAAGTCGTTTTTCCAGATTGTCTAGGTCCTGTTATTGCCAAAATAGGATACTTTTTAGCATAAACATCCATTTCTTTTTTTATAATTCTAGCTGCTGTCATATCTATTATTTATATCAAAAATAGCAAATAACTTTGAAAATGTACACTATTCTACTTTGAAAATGCACACTGTATTACTTTGAAAATGCACAAATTTTGAGTTCAAAGTTTTTTTGACGTGTCAATTATCGAATTGTCCCATTAATTATTTAACACTATCTTTCGCCCATGTGCGGTATTACAGGAGTATATTCGTTTCAAGCTACCATCTCGCGAGAACGTGTTACGGAGATGACGTCTTCTATTGCCCATAGAGGACCTGATGCTCAGGGAGTGTACAGCTCTCCTCAGAAAAAAGCGCATTTAGGTCATCGGAGACTCAGCATTATAGATTTGTCGACAGAAGCAGATCAACCCATGGTTTCCGCCTGTGGAGAATATGCCATCGCGTTTAACGGGGAAGTCTATAATTACGAAGAACTCCGGAATTCATTAATTCAAGAACACAGCGTTGTTTTCACTACCCAGTCAGATACGGAAGTGTTGTTGAATGCCTTCAAATATTGGGGGAAAGACGCGGTGAAAAAACTCAACGGAATGTTCGCCTTCGCGGTGTACGATTATAAGCTCCAAACTTTGTGGCTCTTTCGAGACCGGGTGGGGATTAAACCGCTCTATTATTATTGGGACGGAAGCATCTTTGCGTTTGGTTCAGAGTTAAAATCACTACTTCCCCTTCAGCAGGACGTTGGCGAGTTCAAGGAAAGCCGCGAAGCATTGGTGCACTATTTTCGGTTGGGATACATCCCTGCACCACTAACACGGTACCACGGAGTGAAGAAGTTCCCTGCGGGAAGTTGTGCGCGGGTGAACGAGTCGGGGTTGGAAATTCACACCTATTGGGAACTCAACAAACAGGTGAAATCCGAAGTGATTTCCGATGAACGTCAGGCCAAAGCGGAGTTGCATACGTTGATTCAATCCAGTATCGATTATCGATTAAAAAGTGATGTGCCATTTGGGGCGTTTCTCAGTGGTGGAATCGATTCCTCACTGGTGGCGGCAGTTGCACAAGACCGAAGTGCGCAACAGTTGAATACCTTTTCCATTGGTTTCCGAGAAGCAAAATACAATGAGGGCCACTATGCTGCAGCAGTGGCGAAGCACATCGGGTCCAACCATCATGCGTTTGAGGTGTCGTACAAAGAGGCAATGGAACTGGTAGGAGAACTTCCTCGAATGTTTGATGAGCCTTTTGCGGATTCTTCAGCCATACCTACCTATTTAGTATCTAAACTTGCCAAAACGGAAGTAAAGATGGCACTTTCTGGTGATGGTGGCGACGAACAGTTTATGGGTTATGGCATGTATAACTGGGCGAAACGGTTAAATCATCCCCTGGTGAAAATGGCGGGCGGGCTTCTTCATTTCGGACTTAAGAATTCCAAAAACAACCGCTACCAGCGAGCGGCTGAGTTGTTTCGGAGGAAAGATGTGGGCCATCTTCCTGCGCATATATTTTCGGTGGAACAGTATTTTTTCTCGCAGGCGGAACTTAATCAGTTGCTCCTGTTGCCAGAGGAAAACGATATCTCCCTTTCTTTGCCAAAAACCGCACGTTCATTATCTCCCAAAGGGCAACAAGCACTGTTCGATTTGCACCATTACCTCCCCGATGATTTATTGGTGAAGGTAGACCGTGCAAGTATGCAAAATGGACTGGAAGTACGAGTTCCTTTATTGGATCACCGCATTGTTGAGCTTTCCCTAAACCTGGATGACCGCTTAAAAGTAAAAGGGGGTATAACAAAATACCTTTTAAAAGAAGTCCTCTATGACTATGTTCCGAAGGAATTGTTTGATCGCCCAAAGTGGGGGTTCAGTATTCCACTTGAAAAATGGCTTCAAAAAGAACTGCGTTATCTTATAGAGGATTATCTTTCCCCACAAGCGATGGCCTCATCAGGAGTTTTTAATCCTTCCTATGTTGAACACTTAAAAGACCGCTTCTTTAAGGGAGAATCGTATTTGTATAATAAATTGTGGTTACTGATTGTTTTTCAAATGAGTAGACAGGCTTAAAGTCAGAAAGTCAAAAAGTCAGAAATAGGGAAAGTCGCTTT
>JALQTG010000098.1 GCA_023264075.1 Crocinitomicaceae bacterium | reverse complement strand
TTCAGACGTGTGCTCTTCCGATCTGCACCAAGGTTAACAATTGATCTACCGCATCATTCATCCCTAACGCCACGGCGTCTTGAATTTGTTGAAAGGTAGGACCAAACAAGGTTCTCCTCAACAAATGTGCTGCCTGATTGGTGCCCCAAGCACCGGCATAAGGATCCATACTCAAAGAAACGGGTACCTCAATCTCATCTTCTGGTCGCATAAGCATCTGAATTTAACAAAGGAAATATAGAAAGATATTTTATAAATTACAAAATCTACAACAAACCCACTATTAGAACCGTTATTTCCTTAATTTTAGGTTTTGTTATCACACCATTCAGATGAACGAAGAAATCAGGCAACACATTCAAACGCGACTTGAACACAAAAAGGCATTTTTCCAAACCCATCAAACCAAAGACGTCTCCTACCGCATTGCAGCGTTAAAACGCTTAAAGAAATCTATTTTAGCACGTGAAACTGATATCGCTGCAGCATTGCGTGAAGACCTCGGAAAATCATCGGAAGAAGCATATATTACAGAAACAAGCATTGTTCTTAGAGAATTGAATTTACACCTTCGACAGATTAGAGAATGGACAGAACCCAAGCGCGTATCTACCCCTCTCCCACTCTTTCCTTCTTCGAGTAAAATCATCGCCGAACCCCTTGGTACAGCGTTGATCATCGCGCCTTTCAACTACCCATTTCAATTGGTAATGGCTCCACTAATTGGTGCACTATCATCGGGTTGCTGTGCATTACTCAAGCCTAGTCCGAAAGCGCCAGCAATTGCGCAAGTGATGAAAGAAATTATTGCCTCCTGCTTTGACGAAAACTATGTTTCAGTCATTGAAGGAGAAGGCGTTGTGAACGACATTTTACTCGAGCAACGGTTTGATCTTATTTTCTTCACTGGGAGTCCACGCGTAGGTAAAATCATTTCGAAAGCAGCAGCAAAACATCTAACTCCGGTAATCTTAGAACTTGGAGGAAAAAACCCATGTATCGTAGACCGTGAAGCGTCCATTGATGCAGCGGCACGAAAAATTATGTGGGGAAAACTCATCAATGCAGGACAAACGTGTATCGCCCCTGATTATGTATTCGTACATCGGGACAAGAAGGCCGAGTTTGTTGCGCGCTGCATCCATTACACAGAGCAGTTTTATGGTCCTGATGCAGCGAAAAGTAAGTATTATCCAAAAATAGTCGACGAACAAGCTGTAGAACGTTTTGAGCAATTAATGAACGATGGCACCATACTTTACGGAGGTCAAACGAATAAAGCACAACGTTATGTGGCACCAACACTGATAGAAGATGCTGCTATGGATAGTCGACTCATGAAAGAAGAAATTTTCGGTCCAATTTTACCGATTTTCACGTTTGACACATTAGAAGAGGTGATGCCCCAAATTTCATCTTTCGAAAAGCCACTCGCCAGCTATTACTTTGGATGCAAGAAGAAAGCGCAACAATTTGTACGCGAATACCCTTCTGGCGGGGTGTGTATTAATGATGTGTTGTTGCACATTGCCAATGACCAATTACCTTTTGGGGGTTTAGGAGACAGCGGACTAGGTGCGTATCACGGAATTTACAGTTTTCAAGCATTTAGCCACCAAAAAAGCATTGTTACTTCACCGCGACGGTTTGAAATTCGTTTACGCTACGTTCCGTTTAAGTACTTTCGATGGATTAAGCGTATACTCTAATCGTAGCGTAAATACTTAGAGCGAATGTGCTTAAATGCATCCAAGTCTTCCTGCCAAGACGCACGGATTTCCTCAGCGGTTTTCCCTTGACTTATTTGAGTGCGCAGCCCAGGACCGCCAGCCAACAGGTCAAACCACCTATTTTTGGTGATGAAAAAATCTTGCCCTGGATAATGTGCATACGCCTCAATTATCCATTCAATGTTGAGAGCATCTATCCCTTTTGCTTGATCACTCAATTTTAGTCCATGACACAACTGATTTTCCAACTTTGGATAATTCGATCCAAAACCAGCAACTGGTGTAAAGGCATACGAATAAATAGAGTCAGGAAGTTTCGGGTGACCAAAAATCTCGAATGGAAAGTCGGTTCCTCTACCTTCGCTCAACACGGTCCCTTCGAACAAGCATAAACTGGGATACAATGCAATGGCTTCAGCAGTTCTTAAATTTGGAGAAGGTGCGATGGGAAGAACATACGGCGTAGTGCGCGAATAATTTAATGACAATACAACGGATAAATCGCATTTCACACCATTTGCAAGCCACGACTCCCCATTAATCATCAACGCATACTCCGCGATGGTCATTCCATGAACGATAGGTATTGGGTGCATACCAACAAAAGAAGTGTATCCCTTTTGACGAACGGGTCCGTCTACATAATGCCCATTCGGATTAGGTCGATCTAACACCAAAACTTGTTTATTATGTTCGGCAGCAGCCTCCATCACATAGTGCAAAGTAGAGATATAGGTATAAAATCGTGCACCGACATCTTGTATATCGAAAACTAAAATATCCAAATCTTGAAGCTGCTGAGCTAAGGGCTTCTTATTCTTTCCATAGAGGGAGATAAGCGGTAACCCAGTTGCGGCATCTTTGCCAGACGCGACGCTTTCTCCAGCATCTGCATCTCCTCGAAAACCATGCTCAGGAGAGAATACGCAATGTACGTCTATTCCACTTCGCAATAGGGTATCCACTAAATGAACATTCTTGACTACACTAGTTTGATTGGCTACAACACCTACTCGTTTTCCACGTAACATGTCCACGTATTCCGAAACTCGCTCCGCTCCTAATATTAATTCTTGTGATAAAGAATTCGCAATGTGCACAGGGGCCTGATTCGACACCTGAGATTGGCACGAAAAAAGGAAAAGTAAAAAAAAGCTTTTCAGGCAAAAACGCAATGTGTACATTAGCAAGCAATTTAAGAGTTACGTGAACAAGGAGTACTTCATAGCACAAAAAATACACCAAGGAAAAAACGAAGATAAAAAAGTTTCTCGTCCTATTACACGTATTGCGATGTTTAGTATCACACTTGCCATGATGGTAAATATCATCACGATTGCAGTGGTCACGGGTTTTCAGCATCAAGTGCGGGATAAAGTGATTGGGTTTGGATCTCATGCTACACTTATGAAAGCGGGAGAACAATCTACCTTCGAATCCGCTCCTATTTTAGCTGATTCGAACATCTCCAATGTGGTGCGCGAAATAAACAGCGTTCGTCATATTCAGAAATTTGCATACAAACCTGCCTTATTACAATCTGCACCTGATACGGTATATTATAAATCACCGAACATAGACACATTTCAAATTCAGCAAGAAATTCACGGAGTTGTTGTTAAGGGAGTGGGAACAGATTTCGACTGGTCCTTCTTTGAATCGAATATTAAAGAAGGTGTTATACCCGATTTTGCTTCAGCAACACCTAAAAATGAATTATTAATTTCTGCACGGGTTGCGCGAGACCTCAACCTTTCGTTAAACGATGAGGTCAATACGTTCTTTATTAAATCTCAGCCCATAAAGGACAAGTATAAAATTGTTGGAATTTTTGAAACTGGACTTGAAGAACTGGATAAAGAAATTGTTATTGGCGACATTCGTAACGTACAACGTCTCAATGACTGGGGAATTCAGGCATCCATTCGGGTAGCCGACACAGTGAACGAGTTGGGGCAATTCATTATCTACGCGGACGTGAAAGGCGGCAATGGCAACTACCGCTTTGACTGGGGAGAAGGTTATGAAACCTACAGAGGGTTTCCCTACTGTGACGTCAAGGATACGCTAATTCGATTGATTGCCTCGGATTACTGGATGTTCATGGAAGGAGAAGATACGGATACAGCAATTCCAGATACGGCATACTTGAAAGTTTCTGTATCTGGAAATCGATTTGTGCCGTGTTTCCCGGAGAAAATGGAAGGAAATGAATTCATTCGAAACTACTTGAACGAAGAGGGAACAAAATTTTCCGTAGACCTGAAACATGGAAAAAAAGTGACATTTGAATACATCGATGGAAAAGGTAGCCACGAGAACTATATTGGTGGTTTTGAAATCTTAGTGAATAAATGGGAAGATTTGGATCAGATTACTTCAGCAATTAAAAGGTCCTTGATTTATACTGGGGATGAAACACTCCAAGACTTACGTGTCAATAGTATCAAGGAAGAGCAGGAGGAAATCTTCTTGTGGCTTAACTTTCTCGACCTCAATGTAATTGTCATTCTTGTTTTGATGATTCTGGTGAGCACGATTAATATGGGATCTGGACTATTAGTACTGATTATTACAAAAACGAGTATGATTGGATTATTAAAGGCGCTCGGGGCGACCAATTGGTCGATTAGAAAAGTATTTCTTTATCAGGTCAGCTTTATTATTCTTCGCGGGATGATCATTGGGAACATTTTGGGACTCGGTCTCTGCTATTTACAACTGCATTATAATTTAATTCCTCTTAACTCCGAAGTATACTATTTGAATACAATGCCCATTGAAATCAATTATGTCCACATCTTACTACTCAATATAGGAACGTTAATTCTTTGCACAGCGGCGCTTATCATTCCGAGTTATGCTGTGACGAAAATTTCTCCGGTGAAAGCGATTAAGTTTGATTAATTAATTTGTCAATTAAATAATAACGGAGTATCTGTTTTTTCGGTTGATTCTGATTGACAGATTCGCCAAAGTATGAACAAAAACCAAAGGATTCAATTATCGAACTGATCACGAAATCGCTCTTCTCTTCATTTCTCTCGTAAGCAAATTCAATTCCCTACTCGTTTGACCAGCCACCGAAGTGTTTTCATCTGCCCTTCTCAATAAATAAGGCATCACTTCTTTTACTGGACCATAAGGAACATATTTCGCCACTTGATATTCAGCATGCGCGAGATTAAATGAAATGTGATCAGACATTCCTAATAACTGCGCAAAATAGATTCGTTTATCTGACTTATCAAGTCCTTTCTCTTCCATTAATTGAGCTAAGAGCGCAGAACTGCTTTCATTGTGCGTCCCTGCACACACCGCAAAAAATGAGAGGTTTTCAACCATAAAACGCAATGCCGCATCAAAATCGCGATCTGTAGCCTCCTTATTCGGTTGAATCGGATCTTGATAATTCATCTGCGCGGCACGCTCGCGTTCTTTTTCCATGTAAGCCCCGCGAACCAATTTAATCCCTATCAGGAAGCTTTCCCGTTTGGCGTCTTCCAACAAATGTTTCAAATAGTTTAAACGGTCATGGCGATATATTTGAGCTGTGTTATACACCACCGCCCATTCCTTATTGTATTTTTTCATCATGGACAACGCCAACTGGTCGATGGTATTTTGAATCCAAGTCTCTTCAGCATCGATGAAAACCGGAGTTTCCACCTCAAGTGCTTTGGCACAAATCTTATCAACGCGCGCTAAAACATCTGCAAACTCCGCACGTTCTACTTGTGTGAGTTCATTCTTCGAATCATTTAATTTTTCCAAGAGGCCATGACGACTGATCCCGGAGACTTTAAATACTGCAAAAGGAATCGCCGAATTCCCTTCCGCTTTGGTAAGCGTGGCAATAATTTCTTCGCACGTCGCGTCAAAATCATCTTCTTCTACTTTTCCCTCTACCGAATAATCCAAAATGGTGCCGACTCTATGTTGATACAATGTAGCAATGGCTGTATCACACTCATTAATTGACTCACCACCACAGAATTGGCTAAAAATCGTTGATTTAATTATGCCCTGGATCGGCAATTTCAATTTAAATGCAATTGGCGTTATCCATTTGCCAAATCGGACCAACCAAGGTTTGCCCACAAGCTGAAACAAGCGATGTGCGCGTTTCAAATCTTTATTCGATTTGTAGCCGAAAGCTATCTCTGTGTTCTCAAATGAAATCATGGCGGTAAATTTAATCAAAGAGACCATTCGCGCATTCGCAAATGAAAGAATAAAAGTAGTTTTGTTGCATTCCTACCACCATAATAATTACACGAATACTATGAAACATTCTACTGAACGATTAGTTTTGTAGTCGCATCCGAAAAGGAATCAACTATGACGACAATTCCATCACTAGGCTACTCCATTGAAATTGGCGACCTACATCAAGGTTCGTTAAGCAAGTTATTGTCGGAAGAGTTTAGTACTCGTAAAAAGGTGATTATCTGTGATGAGAATACACACGAGCACTGCGTTTCTTACCTTACCACATCGATCGATTCACTAGCCAATGCCGAAATTATAGTACTTCCGGCGGGGGAAGAAAATAAAATCCTTGAAATTTGTATGCAAGTCTGGGAGGCACTTAGCGAATATAAAATTCAACGCAACGATGTTATCGTGAATGTTGGAGGGGGAATGATTACCGACTTGGGAGGATTTGTAGCTTCGATTTACAAAAGAGGAATTGACTATATCAACATCCCCACGAGTTTACTCTCCATGGTAGATGCATCTGCAGGAGGGAAAACAGGGGTGGATCTCGGAGCCTACAAAAATCAATTGGGGTTGTTTAGTACTCCTCGACTTGTGGTGTGTGATCGAATCTTTCTCGGAACCCTTCCTGAGGAAGAATTATTATGGGGGAAAGCAGAAATGCTGAAACATGGATTAATTCAATCGAAAGAACATTGGTCCACTCTAAAAACCAAATCAGCATCGGAGATCACAATCGATGACATCTCAGCATCGGTAGCGATTAAAAACGAAATCGTGAAAGCTGATTTCAAGGAGGAACACATCCGAAAAGGGTTGAATTTCGGACATACGATTGGACACGCCTTGGAAGGATTCTTCTTGGATAATGACACTAAAGCACATGGACACTGTGTAGCTTGGGGGATGGTAGCAGAGTCGCTTTTGGCAGCGAAATTTGGAACGCTGCCAATGGAAGAATTTAACGAAATCTTCGCGCACATTCATTCGGATTACCCGCCGATTAAAGTAGAACGTAGTAACCTTCCACAGCTGATTGAATTAATGAGAAACGATAAAAAAAATAACGCAACCGGAATAAATTTCACTACCATTTCCGCAATTGGTGTGTCACATATTGATCAGTCTTATTCGGAGGAACAAATTCATGAGGTGCTCCAAGAACTATTTATCGCTCACTGATTTATGCGTTTAGAATACATCCGGAACTCGATTCTTTCTTCCGTCTCTCTTGAAACCTACACAGCAAATTCACTGCCTTCTGAGTGGATTTCAACGTTAAAACAAGAACGCGCATTTCACCTGTTCGTTCCTAAGGAATTCGGTGGACTCCAATTATCCATGAGTCAGGGAGTCCTTGCCCTCATGCATATTTCAAAACTTCATGGAAGTTTGGGCTGGGCATTGAATTTAGGCGCTGGCGCAAATTATTTCTCAGGATGTTTTGCTCCAGATGTTGCCCATTCCTTGTTCCAAGATTCCGCTACTATTATAGCAGGATCTGGAGGAACAACTGGGACCGCCCGTGAAATCAATAAAAAATATATCATCAACGGAGCATGGAACAAATGTACCGGAGCTGCACATGCTTCTCATTTTACCTTTAATGCGAAACACAAGGATGGACGAATATCTTCTTTTATTATCCCGAAAGAACTTGTCGACATGAAAGACAATTGGCCCATAATGGGACTCAAGGCTACTTCGTCATATGGAATTACAATAAACAATCAAATTATTCGAGAAGAACACCGGTTTATCATTGGCGAGATAAAGAACAATCATACATATTCAGTATTCCAACTTGAATTCGAAACTTTTTCCCGCCTATGTCTTTCAGCAAGTTTTATGGGTATTGTAGACTGTTTCGTATCACACGCCGAGATAGCATTAAAACACACTGAATCACCAATAGAAGCGCTTCAATGGCTCAAAATTCAGCTAGGCACAAGCAAATCAGTACTATTGGAATGTGCTCACCTTCATGATGAGTATCAAGAATTGAGTATAACCGAAAAAACGCTTGCGAAAAATCAATTAACACATGAACTTCCCTCACAACATGACACTCTATTTCATGGAGTGCAACAACTTTTTTTAACCCTAGGGATGTCTGTTACACTCGAGAACAACCTTTTGCACTGGGCATATAAAGATGTTCTCACTGCTGTTCAACATTGCTACTTAAAGAAACCTAGAGTCTAGCTCTTAAATCTGTCAGCAAGCTTAAGTTTCGCTTCAAATAGAACTTCACTTCCCTTTCTAGCAGGATGTGAAACCTGACATGGGAAAAATGTGACTTCAAATGTTTGCTGAAATAAATCCATATACTCTTCTGTTGTGCCTCCAAAAGGTGGACCACCGTTAAAATCACGGTTAAATAACACTCCTAAAAGTCGACCATTTGGTGTTAACAGTGAAGCCATTTTTATTACATATGCTGAACGTAAAGATGGAGCTAACGCACAAAAGAAAGTTTGCTCCAATATGATATCGAAACTCCCAGTTAATTCAAAAAAATCGCCAAGAATGATCGTTACCTGCTTCAATTTATCAAATCGTTTCTTTAGCTCCGATATTAATTGAGGTGCAATATCCACAACAGTGATATCTTGAAACCCTCTTTGGATTAAATAATCGACTTCGTAGGCGTTACCCGCTCCAGGAATTAAAATTTTATTGGACGTATCTTTTAGTTCATCCATCCAATATTTCAAGGCAGGAGAAACTCCTCCTAGGTCCCAACCAATATTGTTTTCTAAGTAACGTGTATTCCAAAATTCTGTGCTCAATTCTTCCATACCTTTAGTTCTAATTTAAGACTATTATTTATAAGACAAACCTTGAGTAAACTAATCTATATTACAGACGAAAATACGTATTGAGCACTCTTTATTCCTAATCTGAAGCAAAAAAAAATAAAAAATGCACTTCAACTCGGCATATCCATATAACT